>CBDCRB010000004.1:0-22887 GCA_965220765.1 Candidatus Latescibacterota bacterium | reverse complement strand
TGCAAATTCTCGGTTCTTTGATGAAACAATTTGCAGAATGGTGATTTGCTGTATCCAGTTCAAGTTTAGCCTTCATTCAGTTTAAATGCGAAGAATATTTAATAAATAAACATGAACATATGTAATCATCAGAAAAAAATGCGATAAGAATCTGCAGACAGCAACTGATCGCTCTGTGTAGACCATTTGCCGATATGGAGAATAAAACGTGACTAGTTTATTTTTGGAATGAGCAGGATATTTATTTGCACATGATTGAACGTTGTTGTAGCAAAAAAAAAGCACTTGTTTTGTAATCTTTTCACACTGAGCCAATTCACTGTTACCGTCCACTGCACTGCAATTGCAGAAAATACAAATTGAAACTATAACAGAAAAGAAACTGAGAGAACACACTGATGGGAGTTTTACGCAAATAAAGCGAAGTTGACAATGTCAATGCTAGCACAAAAGCAGCGAAAAGGTTATATACTTCCAGTAGTATTTTATCTAGCAACCTCGAGATTATCAGTCCAACACTCTAACACACCACTCACACACTACTTGAAAGGTACTTTGAAGACCCTTCCCTACTGATTCTAGTTAAATAATCCCAATCCAAAATCAACTAGCGCACAAAGATCTCCCAATATCCACATACCTAAATGGCTGAGGGGTAGAGCATTTGACTCATAATATAAAGATTGCTTTTTTTACTACTGGATATTTTCTGAATGCCAACATCGTCAAACTTCATCTTATTGGCGAAAATACTTAAACGATTTCAAATTTCCATAATCAGACAAGTATTCCAGATTTGGTTGATGGTTGGGGAAGGAAACTTTAAATTATTAAGTTGCAAAAAATAGAATTTCTCTAGAAGCATGGACAACCTGATACTGCCCGATTTACATTGAATGCTTCACAATACAAGGTGCCAATATAAACAATGGAAATGGCAAGATAAATTGTTATTAATGAAACATGTAGGCCTCACATATTGATTTGTTATTCGTAATAGAATAAGTGGTACAGGGCTGTAAATGTTTCCTAAAGGTCAAAAATATGTCTTGTATCCGGGTTTGCATTTGCACTTTGTATGCCAATTAATGCCACATCATATTTCCATCAAGACCAACCCTTCTAATTTTACATATGAATAATTTCTTTTCTGGACCGTTCCAATGATTATATAGCATTACAAAAATGAGGAAACGGAGAAAAATAATAACGTTTCTCCATTTCCATTTTGAACGTTTATTTAAAATAATTGTCTTTAAACCTTTCCTTCATCTGACATATTACCATCATGTCTGAGACACAACTGGGTAGAACACCAGTATAAGGGAAAGCAGAGGGTTCAAACGGTACAAGCAATACATTTCAATGAGGATGTTCTCGACAAGTGAATAAATTTTGCCATATATGGTCGAAATAAGTGGACAGATACAAATCTGTGTCATCTTTTTCAAAATTTGAAAATTCGGAAGTAAGATGTCTAAATAATAATAAAAAATTAAACACCTCACTGGCTAAGAATCCATCAATTCGTAGTTCTCAAGTGAATTGTGTGGTACATCTCCATCAAACATGAAACATCCTTTTAATTTCTCTTTGTATCCCCGCTATTGGTTTTATTTCTAGCCTCAACAGAAAAATTATGCTTGATTTATCATACAAATCTTTCATACAAGTCAACTCTGATCCTAAATCTTTTTGGTAACCATATCTCAGTGCCAAAAGAGTTGCAAAATAGTAGAGACATATTTACGAAGTCATTCATAGTAAACATTACAAACATCACTCCTTCCACTTTACACAGTCGTGTACAATTCACAACTGTACAGTGCCGCCTCGCTTGGTGCCATTACAATAATGCCCCCTATTACCTACAAGTCGCCTTTTGTAAATCCTTTGGTTCAAGTAATAATGTGTTTTTTTTATTTAGACTGGCAAATGCGGCACAAAGAGCTACAAAATTACCTTTACCGTTGTTGCGTATGTTTCATATTCGGGATACAGCATAATTTCCGATGTGCTGTGAATTCCAGGGTTATAGAATACGTAGCTTACATTCAGTAAGCAGAACGGTTGAAGGTATTAATAGCCGTGATGCTACATATCAAAGTATGACATGTATTCAATAAATTCCAATTGCTTAAAAATAATCTAGAATTAATATAAGTCATAGTCACGCGTACAACCGGTATTCTTAACTGTGTAGTCCTCAATGGTTTTGTCATTTTTCAATCATAACAACAGGCGTTCAATTTGTACATAAATATTGTAAAATAATCTTCCATCTTGCCCCTCAACAAACAAAACGCAACAAAAATGCTAAACAGAATAACACAATCTTCCACCTTTCTTTCACTGCCAAGCTCGAGCTCAATTTAACTCTCAATAAGCCAAGCAATTTTGACAGAATTAAATAATATCTGACAATGGTTGTAGGACGTACAAAAGTTATGTATTTTTTAAGGAATCATTTTAGGCGGGCTTAAAAACTTTTTTTCTAATGAATGTGGTTGTTCGCGCAAGGTTTCTATATTCATGGTGACTAGTTCTATGTGATTTCTGGTTTTTACGACGAACGGTGAACTAAATATGGCGAAAAGATAAATAAGAAATCATGAAAGTAGTTTTCTTTCATGGTTGCTTTTAAAATTTACAAACCATATCATTTAAAGCATAACATAATCTTTTATCGCCAAACACAATGGAAAAATATTGACCTGCAACACGTAAATTCCTTTATGAAGAAAAAATTGCAATTGTGCTTCGTTCCTTCTGAAAACCAGAGTTTGCATTTCCATGCCTTGTGTAGCATCTTTCTTCGTATTTGGAACGTTCATGTCAAGTTTCTCACGTTTTTTCACTTGTTCACTGGTTACTAGTCTGCACTGGGTGAACTTGCGTCACAAGAGCAGGATGAATTACGTCACAGGATTACATGTGTTACAGTGAAAGACACATGGTCAATCTTTTCATTCCAATTATCAAGTTAAAACCAGCCAATCGAAAGATACTAGGAGTTGCTGCTCTGTCTGAAGCGATTTTTTGTCAGTATTAACTGTATTATACAGTGATAAAATAATAGTTGAAAACTATTTGGAAATACTATTGGCATCGGTACTTGTAGCAAATCGAAAACATTTTATGTAATAATTAGTAATATTAAACAGACAATACGGCCGGCAACTTTCAATGTTATCTCAAACGCTGCACATTGTGGCTTAAATTTTAAATATTATTATATGTACATTTCTGAAAGGTATTTCTGGATATGAAACAAAGCCTTTAGCATTTATCCGTAGTTGCTACTACAAAATATCACTTTGATCTGTTTCTTGCAAGTGCGATCTTCAAGATATCCGTCAACAAATCTATGTGAAACTATTTCACTCTGTACGAATAATGCGTTAATGTTTTGACCACAATACTGTCAACTTCATGATTCAACATACCCACATATTTTCTGAAAAAAAAAACGCAACTATCTACAAGACTACAATCTTTCAAGACTAGCTACCGTCCATGGCGCAATTTGAACTGTTACTTCTTCCAGCAGAGGAATTTCTATTTGCACTATCAGAAGGTATATTAAGATTTTGATCACAGTCTTGTTTCTTTGAGTCCGTTCGACTCTCTGTGGAACTTTTTGATCCAGTACTTCGTTTAGCAGGCGACCAGGTGGTTGCTTTCGTTCGTAGACTATCCAGATATTCTTGCTGTGATTGCGCCATTACTTGAGCGATGATATCGTCTTCTTCCCACTCATTGCATAGACCCAAACCTTAAAAGTAATATTCACATGAAACATCTATATTGCAAACATTTCTGGCAACTAACTCGAAATACTACAGTGCTTTTCTTTTATGTTTCACTATGAATAAACGCCATTGCTGTGACTAATTCGGGCTAATGGTTTGGTGTAAGAAATAATCAATTCACCATATCAAAAGTGCAGTACACAAGGTGAGCACACCTGCACGTCAACAGAACAATTCAGTTTCTGATTTAATTCAGTTCTACGACGCTTTGTCACTAACCAATGATCAATTCATAATAATCAGTAATGAGACAAAACTTACCAAATACTTCTGGTGGAAGCTCATTCATGATAGATGTGGTTTCTGGAAAGCTGGAACCTCCACATGCTCCACCCATGGCGCCCTCACCGCTCGTACTTGGTTGGGTAGGAGATGCACTTCCAACTGAAAAGTAAATGAGCATCAGCGTAATCCTGTTTTCAATAAATTGTGCAAACTCACATTTCAACACTCGATTCAAGCTCACGATAGCTAAACATGGTATAAGAAAAAATTCCGGATCTTTTCGGTGTAGTTCTGACCATTCCTTCTGTTTTTCGACCCAAATGTGGAACATATTGAGCCGCTGGCCGAATGGCTGACGCCTCTGCATTTCGAGCGGACGGTCGTGATTGATTTTCAGGTGATGATAATGTAAGTGTAGTCATATAGTTTTCCCTAGGAAGTTTAGAAGGAGCCAAATCAAATTTTTTCACAGTCTCAAAATACTTATTTTAAACGGCAAATTTGCCCTCTCTTTACGTTTCTTTCAACTACATGCTTCGAATCATGACATGCAGAACAATTTACAGTATTAGTAACAATATTTATGTAGAATATATAAATAGAATGATAAATGTGACGAAAAAGTTTAGGTGAATTTTGCTTCAAAGGTTTTATCGATAAAGAGCAGTTGTATAGAAAAGTGTTACAAAAAAGAAAAATATTCTTCATCGAATATTTTCTCTTGTGTTTTAGACCTTTAAGTTTCCTGTCGCCTGAATATTTTGTCGAGTATCGAATATTTTACAATGAATAAAGACGGATTTCTATTAAAAGGGTGTGTCATTGTCCTTCTTTCATTTTGTTCCTTAATAAGTTTTTTTTTATCAAACGCTTAATTCTGCTGGGTTTTCCTAAGGGGTTTTATTTTAGTCTGTCTTTGGGTAAAACTAGGGGATATGCACAAGAAGATAAGGCACTTTGGTCCTTACCAGGTATGTGAACATGATTCTCAGCGCTCAGATCTGATGTTTCAGTTCGGTTGGGACTATTTTGTGCGGAGTTGTTGTTGCTACGTTGTCTGGGTGATCGTGAAGTCCTTGGCTCGGGTGACATGGTAACTTCCCACCAATTAGCTTGCGTACCCTCACCGACGGATGCAGCCGAGCTGCAGGTAGCACTCGCACTTCTTGGCTGTAAAATCAATGGCAAATTACTAAGGCAAATTACTAATGTTAGTAGTGTTAACTTTGTGGTAAGAGGACACAATGCTATTCGTGAATTTTCGCAAAGCTACTTCAAATTACTTCAGTTCTGATACAGCTACGGCTTTGCCGTTGCTACAAAATGACCAAAAAGATATGTCCCAGCAAATGCTTTTTTTTCCATTTACTAATAAATATAATTTATTATGAGCGCCACATCTTCAGTTTTGATTAAACTTACTGAAGCATGCTTCTTAGCACGTTTTTCATTATCCTTTAGCCATTGTAAATATGATTCCCTCGCAACTTGTTCCTCTATCGATTCCTGTGTCACTTCCCAATCTGTTTCTCTCAGTTTGTCCTCTAACATTTGCTGAAAAAAATACAATATGGCGTTATGCCGAAAGTACAAGTCAGTTCAAATAATTAAAACCTTGTCAGCATCAACGCATTTATTTTGAGACCAATACATACCTGTTCTATGTGGAGGTTTTCTGAAGTGCGTGTAGCGTCTTTCATGAGGTTCTTTTCCGCTAACTACAACACAACATCAACGCACGTACTGTGTATAATAAAATATTTTTGAACAACTTAAACCTAGGTTAATCAGACATGGCGGCAAAACATGCACAAAGTTTAACGGGATGATACATTGTAAGTCCGGCGAAAGCAAAATTCAGAGCATCACAAAAAAAATTGGCATAATAATCTTCGAGATTTGTACAGTCTCGGTCGGTTAAAGATATCTTGTCACTTACCCCAGGCTGGTATCCAGGTAGACCTAACCCTACACCAATAGTTGCCTTGTACGGATCCACAAGTGAATTGTAATGTACGTTCCCGTGGTAACTTATACGTATTGGATCGTAGTCTGTTCGATAGGCTGATTGAAATATATTTGTTGGTTCTGTAGGCAAAAAAGAAACAATAATTTAATGTAAACAGAAAAAGCCATCTTGATACCTTAATTCGACCAGGTTGCCTTACTGAATATTTCATAAAAGGAACAGTAATTAATTAAATAAAGCAACCATGTATGCACAGTTTCCAGCCTTGAGAGCGCCCGAAATCCCGTCCTGGATGACGTCACGGGTATTGCCGTGTTGCGAGCATGACCTAGTGTCACCAAGATCCGGATCAGGGATCCATTAAGTGTGTCACCTCAGTGAGGGTTGGCTGCAGGCATGAGGAGATGCTGCATGTAGCTGGGGACGGGTATAAAAGGGACAGCAGCGGCTGTTAAGAGTGGTCGAGTCGAGAGTTCAGTCCAGTTGAGAAGCAGTTCAGTTGAGACGAGTGCCACGCTGTGAGCGTCTCATCTCCACTTAGTGGGCTGCCACTACGTCACACGAGTGACGTCACTACGAGGAAGACTTCTCGTAGAGGCGGGCCATTGGGACGCGCCTGGCATCTCCGGTGAGGAGCTGCCCTCGGAGGTGAGACACATCACCCGTGGGTGTATCCCGCGTATGAAAATCTGTATACTCGCATATGTATGGAATTAGTACTCAATAAATAGTAGTAGTGTGGGGTGGACCAACGCCACATAATCTAGTGACATTGAGTCTTTGTTGCGCCGTCCGAACCTGCAGCGAAGTACCGATCACGAGTTCGGATTGAGACACCACCAGAGGCTAGGGAGGGGAGACCGTATTCTCCTTCCCTCGGTCATCCCTGCCCAGGTGCAGGGTCGTCAATTTACACACAACGAGAAGTACCCTTACGATTGGGTATCCGCCCCGCATCCAGCGCCGCCAGACGCGTCGTGGGACCACGCCGGGGGATACCACCCATTTTGGCCGTAACGAGTTAAAGGAGAAGGATTGCCCTCGGAGCCACGGCACCGGTCAAACATCTTGGTGCCGTGACCAGGATCGGTAGTTGCAGTTTGGAAAAGAGACAGGGAAGGTTCAAACGAAAACAGTGCGTGAGGTCTGATAGACCGTAACTGGACATCACAGGATTGCGGGTCGTTGGTGAATAGACTCACGAACCGTAATCAGCTCACGTGTTAACTCTACGAGAGATTGTAATCAGTCATTCACCGTACTGGAATCGGAGCGGTGGGTGAAACCTGGTAAACTACAATTAGACATTACGGAAGTGTGGATCGCCGCAGAAGGTCACACGAACCGTAATCAGCTTGTATACTACGTGAATGGAACACTGTAATCAACCATAGACGTTTGGTTATTGTGAGGACTTAAACGAATAGCGTTGACGGACATTTACGTTGAACCCAGCAGAGTGACGTGGGACCTCGAAGGAATCAGGCAGGGGAAGGAAGGACTTGCATGATGTTACCGGTGAGTTCCCTACTTTGAAGTTTGATAGCGAATAGGGCGAGGTCCTATGGACCCTTTATTGTTCATTCTTGATTGTATAGAAGAGCTCCTAAGAGAGTTTATGCTAGCAGAGGCAAGGGGAGCGACGGAAGAGCTAAAGGGGTTTGACGCTATTTATAGTTTAATTCACAGTTGTTGTGAGCTAATTAACACGTTACAAGAGGGGGTAGGACTGCCACCCCTTCCAAGGGCGATTAGAGAGAAAGGAGTATATTTAGAATTAGAAAAGGAGGTAGTGGGGGGAGAAGAAATACCCTATACCATTGCCTTTTCCCAAGTCGCGGAAGAGGAAACTCTGAGTATACCAGAGAGTCTCCCTGATCTCCTTGAGGAGGGAGGAGGACAATCTGGGTTTCCTCTAAGTAGTTTTGAGAAATTTCTCCAACAAGGGATAATTAACCGAGAAGTTTCCCCATATTTTATTGAGAACCGCCCAAATAGAATTTGGTTTTACTGAGAGGCACAGGGGGTAAGTGATATTAGGGAGGCCAGAGTAGATAGACTAAGGATGCCGTATGACCTTAGACAGACGCGTGCTAGGACACGGGGGAGGAGCGGGAGAGAAGTTAGTGGACAGTATAGAGTCACCGTTCCTGACCCGGATGCGCTAGACAGATTGCGAACGCAGAATCGTGTATATGATCGCACCCTAACGCCCAGGGATAGGTTTACGGGTAGCGTTCCCGTCGGGGTACGCTCATTACCAGGCTCATCAAGAGAGTCATCGACAGAACCGATGGATACGGACGAGGGGGCGAAAACTACGCGCAAAATCGTGGAAAGTGTACGCGTCGCGAGGGGTTGGGTACACTCTGATTCAGAGGGGTATCCACCACATACCAACTCCCCTTTGCTCACTGCCAGGAGCAGGAGGGAAGGGCCCGGATTGATGGCCAGTAGGGGAGAGATGTCAAGGGATGGCTCACGAAGGGGACAAGATACTACAGAATCGCCGACCCTATTGCAAATTCCACTGTGTGTGACAGCTGGTCCTTCAGACGAGGGGGATCCGAATCTTCATCGCCCGGCATTGGTGGATCCTGCGCATGATTTGGATCGTAGGGAGGCTCCTGAAGGGGCTCGCCCTAAGGTTGGACCTAGATTCAGCACTCAGACGATTGCTGAGGGGGTCCAAGGATCCCAGGGGGGGACAGATTTTTACCTGCCTCTGTTGGGACAGCCTAGGATATCGGAAGTGCGTGCATGGAGGGCACCTGTGCGCACCGAACAGGGAAATCCTGGGATATATATACAGGCCGACGAGTGGCAAGAGACTTACGGAGGGAATGTCTTTGTGGTGGATGAGGTGACCGGGCGAATGTATGTATTGAGAGGGGACGCCTTAGAGAGAATACCCGAAGTTGCTAGTCGCAGAAGAAGGGAGGAACTCAGTCTTAGTGTCACGCCCCGAGTTCCTCGGGAGGGGACAGGATCGCACACCCCTACAATCGGGAACACCCCAATACCAGTAGCTGAGTCCACCCGACAGCCACAGAACAGTTCTGGCAGGGCCACCCCGACAATGACTGGGGCGGGAACGACCCCCCCAGATCGAGAGGGAGGAAGGGACGGACTACGGAATCCATGCCCCATCATGGGAGTCCCTAGAGGCCGAGAGAAAGATAGTGGAACATTAGGAGGGGGACCCAGTGCAGAGGGCCAAAAGTCACCGGAACATGAAGGATTTTCTGGCGATAGAAAACGTCAGATCACCATACTCCGGGACTACGTAGAGGCCCTCAGAAGAGATCGCGATCGCATGGAGGCTAGAATGTTGAATGAGCATATCCACCGGGTGATAGAGAGCGGCGTACAGGGCAGTGCATTAGAGGATCTCCGGGAAGAGACCCAGAGAGAATATGCTGCCCTTCTAAGGAAGGAATTGCAGCCTACCTTGGAATATTTCGAATTGATAAATGAAGAACTAATGGAAGAGATACCCCTAGAAGAGGAGGATGATCCAAACTTTGATTATCCGGCAACCTATGACTGGAAGGAAGGCGACTATATGTGGCTCCTATTCAAGATTCAGCAACATTTTGCCCATAGAGAGGTGTGGACTAGGGTGTACCGGTATCTAAGCCACACCCAACCTTTACACATGGAGAAGCATGAGCATGCTTTGGTAGGGCTGACAGAATCCTGGCAGGAACTGTTTGACAAAAGTATCCAGGTAAAACGAGCGGCCCGGAGGGCCCTGGAAGCCGCTGGTCGGGACAAAAGGGGCCACCCTGAGCGAGGCTACGAAGAACAGCCTCCTACAGATACCTTGATACCCCCTGCTCGACCAGCCTGGGAGGAACCGAGAGGGACACCCGGACAGGAGGGCATGAAGGGACCCCCGTTGCCGAAGAAGAATAGAAGTTCTCCTGGCACATACTTGAGTGAGAGATCACAGGCAGAGGCACGCCAGTCTGCAGTAGAGGCGGTCCGCAGGATCACAAGTTCCTGCTCCTCCTTGGAGTCTTCCAGTAAGTCTGAGAGGGGAGGTATGGATGGAGGTGATTGGGACCCCACGTATGACGGATTCGCCCTAGAGGGGAGAGGGTCCCGAGCTAGGACGAGCCCACTGGAGGGACACGTGACTCGAGGCCCACAGAATAACAAGGACTTTGAAGCCAGGGGAGAACCACCTAAAGGAAAACCGTTGCCCACACTCCGAGAAATTCACCAGATGAACCTGAGAAGGGCACTAGAGGAGGAGATGGCTGAGGTACCATGCGACATTTGCGGAGGTCAAGATCATGACTACCGTCATTGTCAGGCAGGGGCTCTGCCAGAGTCGCAAACACCGGGGATGTTACCATCAGGCCGGGCTGACAGTCAAGGGAGCATCGGAGAGGGCTCTTGTGGCTGGTGCGAAAAGAAAGGACATATATCTTTGGAGTGTCCTGCTAAATTCTACAGCAAATCGATGAAGGAGAGGTTCCCAAAGAGGGAAAAGAGAGGAAAGTCGAAACTCCTGGAATACACTTGCCGAAGGTGCGGAGAACAGCACCCCTTTAACCGGTATTGCCCATATGCCGTTAAACCCCCCATAGTACCAGGAGAATGCAGGAGCTGTGCCACTCTAACGAACCATCATGATGAGGAGTGTGAGTTGGTTGCTATAAAGGATCGGATCGGTCTGTGTGCCTTTTGTGGGGATATCTCACACTTGTATGCAGATTGTCCAGATCGATATCCAAATAAGGGACCTAAAAAGATATTGCCTCGCAATGAGGGTCCGGGCAGTGCTGCCAGTCATTCAACTAGGAGGGGTTCACCAGAACCGCCAACATACTATGGTGTTTGCTCCTTTTGTGGATTAGTCGGGCATGGGCACGAGCTTTGCCCTGAGTTGAAAAGAACCGTAAGAGAGCAGGCAGACCAAATAGCTAGGATACAAATGGCCAGATATGAAGAAGTGAGAAACCGGGCGCAGGAACCTACCAGTCGAACAAAGAAACTAGTTAGAAACCTACAAGATAAGGCTGGGGTAGCCAAGGAAGCCCAGCAAGATGGCAGGCGTCTGCCTGCATACAGTACCGGTGGAGGTGGCCCGGGACCAGACAGGGATGGTGACGGAGATCCCACCGATCAAGATAGGAATAGTAGTTCAGAGCCAGGAGGTAATGGATTCCCTTCTGGCAGGAGACGGGATGGGGGAGGACCTCCCGAAGACCCGGACCCGGAAGATGATGATGGGATACCTAGGAGTTTCCGGGGACGACGAGGTCCCCGAGGTTATCCAGGACCCCAGGGACCGGAGGGACCGAGGGGGCCCCAAGGACCGATGGGACCCAGGGGAGTACCCGGGGGACTATCTTCCACTGGTTTGGGGGACACGCTCCTACCATCCCCAAATGTGAGTACAATAGCGGTGGAAAATTCATTGCAGTATGTAGGGGAATCCCTATCTCGGCTGATGCTAACTCAGCAGAATGTAAATCGAAATATGGTAGACCACCTAAATTTGACAGCGGAAGCGCAAGACGTGCAGACGCATGTGCTATCTAAGTTGGTCGAGAATACCCGTCAGCGGGAGTTCGACAAACTTTTCAACGCTATACCGATATATGATGGAGAGGATCCAGATAAATTTGAACCGTGGCTTACTCAGTTAGAAAATGCATGTATAGTGGGTAAAAGGGATGTGAGGGAAGTAGCGATCTGCTCATGCGCAGGTCCTGTATTGGAGGTCATAAGTAGCATTGACCCGACGGAACCGTGGAGTGTACATCGAGATGAATTGAGGAGATGTTTCTCCCCAAACAAGACGAGAGTACATGCCGCAAATCTTTTGAATAATTTCCGTCCACAACATGCCACAGAAAATCTTCGATCCTACATACACCAGTACTCGAAAATCCACCGACAAGCCACAGGATTGCAACCTGAAGATGATTTTGACCTAGGGCGCAAAGTGGAGTTCATGAAAAGGCTAAGGAATTCCGCTATAGCCAATAAAATCATAAAAAGTCAACAATTCAAAGAGTACACCCGGTACTCCCTCCAGAGCTGTTTTGCTAAGGCTCTGGAATTAGAAGGGGAATTCATGGTGGGAGAAGTGGTGACACCACGATACCGCCAAACTTCCATTTTGGGGGTAGAGGCCTCCGACCCTGCAGAGGGAGAAGGAGCCTATGAGGTAAAGCCCCAAGCAGACCAGGGAAAGGGGGATCTATACAACCCAAATGAGTGTTGGAGATGCGGAGGTATGGGACATTTTGCACGAGAATGCACCCAGGACGCCAATCCGACCCGAGCCATAGGCAAGCTTCATCATACATTGGAAGCAGAGACCCCGGTGGCGAGGTCGTTATTGACAGAATTCTTCAACAAATTGATGAGGGTGCAGAGAAAGCATGACATAGTGCAAGCAAAATTGAAGAAGGAAAGACAACAGGAGAAAGGAGGAACCCCAGGGGCACCCGATCCGAAACCTAAAGTGCCCGCATCGACTGGGAAAACAGGAGGGACAAATTCTCCACCGAAAGGAGAAAAGAAGACTCCAGTGAGAAGGTCGGTTAGGTTTCAGAACCTGAAAGAAAAAGAGAGGCATCGACCGGCAACACCTCCGACGACTAAGAAAGATACGGTGCATGAGGCTGTAGAAGTGGAGAGCCTCTCTGACCCCGATGAGGACACAGAAGAGTTAGCCGACCTCCCTACCGACTCGGAGCCGGAAGGCAGTACAGGAGAAGCGGTGGGGGAGGACCAGACATTAGAAGAAGGACCCCAATGACAATTAAAGCCGAGTGGGGCAACATTAAGGGCAAGGGGGGAAGAAGGAAAAGTATTAAATATAAAACTGAGTGGGGATACAGGGGCACATATTCCAGTCGAACTAAATGGTGTAAAGTGTCTAGCTTTGATAGACACTGGCGCCTCTCGGAGTTGTATGAGCTCCGCCCAGTATAAGTTAATAGGATCCCCTCCTTTGGAGCCTTTGCCCCCAGGGGCCCGCTTGAGATCCGCGACAGGGACTTCCATGGAAGCATGGGGGTTGACCAGTTGCCTAGTCGGTATTGGGCGCAAAATGTATGCCCAATCATTCATAGTATGTAATAAGATGATGACAAATGTAATTGTGGGCAGAGACTTTCTCTCTACTTACAAACTAAGTATAACATGGGGAGATGAGGGGACAATGGAAGTGTTGGAGGGACAGGAACCAGTCATTCGGACGGGAGAGGTGCACCAATACCCTGCCTATGTAGGGGGATGGGCGAAAGTACCTCCGCGCACAGTGGCTGCTATTCCCGCCATTGCGAATCTCCCACCTTTCGGAAGAAAGACACTTTTCCGTTTTGATCCATTAAAAGAGAATTTGGATTTGCAAATGAACTCTGTAGTGTATCCATTGGATTATGCCACCTGGAGGGGTGGCCATCAACACACGGTACAACTAATAATCAATCTAGCCGAAGAGCCCCTATTACTCGCAGAGGGGACCCTACTGGGATACTATGAAAGAGAAGATGAAGGGGAGATGATAGTCGATCGTGAGGGATTGTTCGAGGTAAACATAGAAAAATCTTGGGAAGCCGGGGAATTGGAGGATAAATTGTTCCCTCCTGGGGGGGATGGCTTCATCACTTCACCAGCTGAGGTGGATCCACGGCCCCCTATAAAATTGAGAGACGCGGAAGTGTCCCGGGAGCACCGCGTGGCATTTGAGCGTCTGTGTGAAGAGTTCGCGGATGTGTTTTCGCAGAACTCTGGGGACTTAGGAAAGACACCGCTGATGAGGATGGAGATCCCGACCGGGGACAACCCACCCATAAGTCAGCGACCGTATGGTCTTGCCCTTAGACATGTGCAATGGGTTCAAGATGAAATAGAAACCCTTGAGAGAGCAGGAGTGATCACCAAGAGTGTCTCTCCTTGGGCCAGCCCAATAGTAATCGTCCCAAAGAAAACTTCGCCTGGAGAGCCACCCCGTAGAAGGATGTGTGTAGATTACAGGATGTTGAATTCTTTACTGCCAAAAGTAGAGAAAGCACATACCAAGGCGAAGGGCGTACTAACACTGGTACCAATCCCAAAGATCGACGAAATATATGCCAAGTTGGAAGGATCTACGGTATACTCCACGTTTGACATGAGAAGTGGGTATTATCATCTAGAATTGACCACTGAGAGTCAGCCTAAGTCTGCTTTTGTAGTGGGGGGACCCAAGGGAGGAAAATGGGAATTTAAGAGGTGTCCTTTCGGGTTGACACAGGCGCCAGCATACTTTCAGGCGCTAGTCAACCAAGTGCTGGAAGGCCTCAACTTTGCTTTTGGATATTTAGATGACATACTTATCTTTAGTCCTGACATGGACCAACACTTGGAGCATGTCAGGACTTTATTTGAACGCCTCAGAGCGGCAGATCTGAAACTGACCAAGCGCAAGTGCAGTTTCCTGAAGGCCCACGTACAATATTTGGGTCATTATGTATCGGGTCAAGGCTTGGAACCCGTGCCCGAGAAATTAGAGGCGTTAGTGAAAATGCCTCCACCCGAGGATGTGACAGGAGTCAGGAAATTCCTGGGGTTCGTGGGGTATTACCGTAAGTTTATCCCGAGATACTCGGACGTAGCCAGACCTTTAACAAACCTGACAAGAAAGGATACCCCCTTCCAATGGACCACTTTATGTCAGGAGGCATTTGAAATGCTGAAGAGCTTCCTACTGAAAGAGCCTGTGCTCAAATATCCAAACCCAGATCAACCATACGTGTTATATACTGATGCAAGTAAATACGCCTGGGCAGGGGTCCTGACACAAGCACACACACATATGGTGGATGGGGTGGAAAAGGAAATTCACCACCCTGTTACCTATGTCAGTGGACTATTCAGGGGACCACAAATTAACTGGGCTGCTTTGGTTAAGGAGGCGTATGCCATTTACATGGCTGCCAGAAAGCTGCATTACTATATTTCAAATTCTGACACCACAATTCGCAGCGACCACATGCCGTTGCGTCGGTTCTTGTTGAAAAACACTAAAAACACGACAGTGAACAACTGGGCCGTGAGTATAGAGGACTACCAGCTGAAGTTTGAGTATATAAAAGGTGTCAAAAATACATTAGCGGACACCATGAGTCGTCTGGTTCAGATGGACCCGGACGTGGCCCTGCCCCCTGAGCCAGAAGGCCAGCAATTTGGGAAACTTCTGCAGGGAGGGGGAGAAACATCCACAGACATTGACTACCTGGTAGAACAGGTAGTGGAGAGCCCCAAAACAGAACCAAAAGGGGGCCCCATGAAAGGTGTGCACCTACCCACCTGGGGGCTAAAAGATGCATACCTCAAGGATGCGCAGGGTAGGGATGCTTTGTGCCAAAGAATATTTGCACAAGCTGCCAAAAACGGGGAGAAAGCAGTTCACCCTTACTTTGTTGAGCAGGGCATCCTTATGAAGTATGTATCCGATTACAAGCAGCGCTTTGAAGTGGTCGTAGTCCCTCCACATCTAGCTCCGATGCTACTGAAGCTGGCTCATGATGACTTAGGCCATAACGGGACTGCGCGTACGTATATGATCTTAAGGCGCAGCTATTATTGGAAGGGCATGAAATCTTTCATAGCCACTTACGTCAAGCGATGTGATCTATGCCGACAACATAATGCTACAGCAACCCGTTATGTGAAGGGGACATTTGAGATACCGAAAGCTCCCATGGATTTTATATCTATGGATTTGATAGGAGAATTCTACCCACCCAGCTCACAGGGAAATCGGTATGCTTTAACCGTTATATGCATGCTCACTGGATGGGTTTGGTGCGTTCCAATACCCGATAAGACAGCGAATGCCGTCTTAAAAGCGTACCTTAAAGAGGTGCATCACGTTTTCGGTCCATCTAAGAAGGTTCTGTCCGACAATGGGACGGAGTTCAAAAATGATCTTTTTGACAGAGTAGCCAAGGAGTTAGGGGTTGAACACAAAGTGTATTCCCCACCCTACCACCCTCAGTCAAATGGTAGAATTGAGGGATTTCATTTGTTTTTGAAGGCTTGCATGGCCAAACACATCAGTCCGGGGTTGGAATGGGATGAGGTTTGCCCGATTGCAACAGCAGCCTACAATTTCTTGCCTAATGAGCATGCCCGAGAGAGCCCTTTCTTTTTGATGTTCGGAAGAGACCCAAGGATACCATTGACTGAAGTTCTCAAACCCAGATTGAGATACCTAGGCAACGAGGATGTCATCCTCTCCCTAGAAGCTCTCAAAAATATGTATCTCATAGTGACCGAAAACCTCAGACGTGCGAGGGGGACGGGGCAGCATAAAGGACCTAGCAAAAACATAATCACGCCCAACCAGTTGGTGACCTTGAAGGTTCACCTACGCAAAACCCTCGCACCTCGATATGAGGGCAACTACCGCGTAGTATCGGTCAAGGGGAACCAAGTCGAACTTGCCAGGGAAGGGACGGTGCTTCCCACAAAATGGTACCATGTGTCCCACGTTAAACCCTTGCTTCAAGCCAATGAGGCAATAAACCGGTTACCGGCGTATGACACATTCGGACGCAAGGGCAAGTTAGCCATCCATCCTGACAACATTCCAGACGCCCGAGTCGCCAAACCTTGAGTAACAAGGACCTCCAAGGCCTCTTGTAAGAAGGGGAGGGGGGGTCTAGATAGACGACGGGGAGGCGGGGGATGAAGAGAGGAGAGGCATTGGAGGCGCACAAGGTATGAAATAAAAACGATGAGATGTTAGATTAGAAGCATGAAAACTTTATTTAAGACACACAGAAACGAAGGTTACGGTGAGTCAGACGAACCGTAATCAGATGCCACGTTTTCCTCAGGGGAAAACGTAATTAACATTGAACTAGAAAATTGCGCTTAAACTAATGAAATGAGACACGTTGTAACTTGATAGTGTCCGTTCATGCGACGAAGCAGTGGGGAGGGGGGTAACGGAGTGAAACACTCCCCACCTGTCACTTGGACGTTTGGGAGGTGGTACCGGTGGTACTGGAGGCCACAGCGGACGAGGAAGGACCTGGGAAAGGCCCATCAAAGGACTCAGTGGAATCATCAGAGTCCTCAAACGTGTCTTCGTACGGCGGACGCCGATTGTTGGAAGAGTCAGGATCATGAGACCGCTTCTTCCGTTTAGCCCCGCCGGGCACCGGTGAGTCTTCCAGGCGGATGCCCTTGGATCCACCACCATGACCCCGTGGCTGTGAGGCGACCGCCAGTTGAGCTTTTCCCGCTTTCGAACGAGGGGCCTTTTTAGCGATCTCCGGGCGAGCATGGCTGCCGGAGGCAGACGGGCCTGGAGTAGTGGTCGATCTGGCAGGCGGCCCGAGGGCGGAGGCGATCTGTAGGGGAGGTAGCGGGGTTAGCCCGCTGGTGATCCGCTGCTGCATCTCTTCCAGGGTCTGCTGGACAGACCGGAGATTGTACCACTTCACGTGTCTCCAGTCCCCTATTGGAGGGGCAGGATACCCAAAATGATCGAAAACTGCGCACACCCGCAGACTGCAAAAGTAAAAGCGAGATAAACATGAGACCCTGATACATTAGTGGGTAGCATGAAGTGACTTATTTTTAAAATAAATAGAAAAACACAAGCGAAAATATACTTACTAGTGAAGACGCTTCAAATATGAATCCATCAGAGGCCACTCGATGTCCTCGAACAGGGGTGCAGAGAAGCCAACCCTCAAGTACTCCCGTTCAAGCCCTTGCTTCCACAATAATTCCTGGTATTTAGTGAAAATACGCCCCAGTACTTCTGCAGGGGATGTTTCTCCCTGTTTTACTGGGCAGATCCATGTCAGAAGCATCGTCTCAGAGTTTAAAGACTCTGGTTCAAATAGCCCTTTGAGAGAATGGTCGTGTCCGGGCATGATCACCACGGGAAGCAAGCAATGGACAGAGGGGAAAAGGTCGGGCACACTTCTTTTATACCACGAGACAAATGGTATATATCACGGGAAGGAAACAAAGAAATAAGGACCACAAGAGAATGATAAATAGGGTGTTGAAATGTAAGTGACAAAGGTTTGATCTTTGTTGACAACATCGCAATTAGCCGCCATAGATAAGGAGGGGTGATGAGTCTTGCAGCTGTGGGAGTAGCCGCGGGGGCAACCAGTGTAAATAAACACTGGACGATGGATACCCTGAACTCTTTGAAAAAGGCGACCAACGGGCGCGCCCCGCAAATACTTCCACGAACTAACAGATAAGCTGGACACAGAATAATTCCCCCCAGGGAAGAAGTTCGAGGAAGAGCATGACAGAACCATAAGGTTCGGGATTTCCCAAGCGAACAGGGTCAAGCCCCGTCCATTTCTGTCTGACCCGGCTACTTCAAAGACTGAATATGCAAAACAGTCACGTGACTCACATTAACGTAAGCTCCTCCTCCGTACGGACCGGGTAAACAGACGAACCGTAATCAGGGGGGAGATAGGTTAAAATTCAGGCTGATTCTTACGAAAGGAATTGATATCAGACTAACTAATGGACGAGCAACGAGTTGCATGGAAGGAAAACGGTAATGGCGGGAAATGCGACGAACCGTAATCGCCTTCCATGCTTTTCTTATGAGAAAATGTAATTACGCGCACGTGCATGTTTTGATAAGCCACGCCTTCGGACGTTGATTGGTGGAACAGTCGGGTTGCGTGATTTGGGCCGATATAAAAGCAAGAGGCGATGTGAGAGAGTTAGGCTATTTTTCCGAACAACGTTAGGAGGTAGCCACTGAGTCTCATGGCTCGTACAAAGCAAACCGCGCGCAAAAGCAACCCTACGCCAGGACTTGCAACACGTCAAGGTGAGACCGAGAGCAGCTCCTCGGAGGAGCCAGCGATGGAGTCCACCATATCAGAGACCCATGGAGAGAGAGAGAGCGGCGAGCAGATCGAACAACCGAGAACTGCCAGGAAAAGAAAACGAGGCGACCGGACAGCCTCCTCGAGCCTGTCTTCGGCGGATCATACCCGCAAATCACGAAAGGTGGCCGTAGAATATTCTACAGACGAAACGGACGAGGAGAAGATACCAGACATGGAGGAGGGCATGGGGTTTCCCCGGCAGAAGAAAACCGTCAAGTTAACCCTGCCTGCCACCCCTTCCCAGGTCCACCTGGCTAGAAGCTTTGTGGAGTGGTTCGCTTACCACGGGATGCGGCCAGGGATACGAGCTGCTTTAGTCAGTAGAAAATGGACCGATGAAATGATTAACGAATTCATTGATAATTTCCGACAGAAGCATGGCTTCAACCGCCAAACAGCCATGCTCCCGTATGACGACGAAGGTGACTCGGACGAGGAACCAATCGAACTCGAAGGGGGACGCCGGATGGTGATCCGGAGGCGTATAATCTCCCCTGACGAGGATACCACGCAGGAAGAAGACCCGGACAGACTGGAAGACCTTGTACCCCGTCGAAAGAAGCGCTCAGCGCCAAGGCCTGATGATGAAGAGGGTGAATCCATGGGACCGCCGCCCGGAAAGAAACCCAAGAAGGCAAAGACGGGGACACCAAAACCAAAGCCAACGCCAAAGACGCCGAGACCTAAGAAAGACCCCAAGCCACGGAAGCCTAAAAAGGGGAAGAAGAGTCGAGAAACTCCACAGTCAGGGGAGACTCCACTGGTGGGACACCAGGGGGAGGATCCAGCTCGAGAAAACACTCCTGTACCGGGGACTGCCCCAAGGCCGGGGGATACAGACCCCTTTGAAACGGAGACGCCGCCTGTGAGACCCGAGGGGGAGCCAACACCATTGGGGACGGACCAAGGTCAAGTTGATGTGGGGTCAATACCACTGCCTCCTGGAGTGCCGCCACCACCGCCGCCGCCGCGTCCACCAACTCCACTGCCGGAGTCTCAGACACCGCCTACGCCGCCAGCATCGGGGAAGGCCACGCCGCCGCCGACCCCAGGGCGCGAATCTCCGGGAGAGGGAGAGACAGGTCCCCCCGAAGAAACCGGACATGCTCCTGCAGGTGAGCCAGAAGGAGGAGGCGGGGATGACAGCCCCTCATCTGATGGTGACGGAGAGAACAATGGTGATGGAGAGGAAGGTGGCGACAGGGAGAACAGCGGTGACGGAGAAGGTAGTGGGGGTGAGAACGGTTCAGACGGCGATGACGACGGGCGTAACGATAGAAGCAGGGACGATGACGATAACGGTGACGATGAGGGATCCCAACACAGTGGTCTGGGGGCATGCAGCACGCCGTCCAGCCAAAGAGCGGATGCCTCCACCGAAGAACCAACGTCCCAGGCAGAGGAGCCACCGCGAAAGAAAACCGAGAAGGAGGGGGCTCCACCACCTCAACCACCTGCCAAGGGAGCAAACAAGAGGAAGGGGAAGACGCCCCGCCGTAAATTCCCTGGATTCCTCCAAGATGGAGCTCAGTATACCGGACCTTGTTTGAGGAAGGCGATGCGGTACCCGAAGGTAAATAGGAAGAAGCCGGTGCTGTATCTTCATCCTATTCACAAGGCAGTAGCCGGGAAAGAGGCACTACAGAACGTGGGCTACTCGCACAGGTCATGGGAGCGGGCACATGAAGCAAGAAGAGACGGGCGCTTGGTGCGGATTGGACGGTTCAGGCCGGGGGTAATGGCTTTACGCGAGATAAGGCATTACCAGAAGTCATCGGCACTCCTTATTAGAAAACTACCGTTCCAGAGATTGGTAAGGGAGATCGCACAAGATTTCAAAACGGACCTTCGCTTTCAGTCAGCGGCCATATTATGTCTTCAAGAGGCGGCAGAAGCATATTTGGTCGGGCTGTTCGAGGACACGAACTTGTGCGCGATACACGCAAGGAGGGTGACCATAACACCAAAAGATCTCCAGCTGGCCAGGCGTATCCGTGGAGAGCGATAGACAGTGCCCAACAACAAAATTCTCGGTCCTTTTCAGGACCACCCCCAATACTCCCAAGGGAACAACCAAGAAAAGCTTCATATCAATACATTGTATGGGTTGAGGGATCTTAGCGAACCGTAATTGATCCCCATGATAAGACAATGGGAAATCGTAATCAAGGGTCTGTGAGCGCGGTGAGAAGCGGCTATAGTAGCCAAGTCTGATGAACCGTAATCAGATCCCATGTTAAGTAACTACCGAATTGTAAATCGGAGGCCTGTTTCGTGCATGGGCCTTTTATGAAGTTAATAGAGAAATATCGGTGTCTGCGGCTTTTACGCAGTTCCACAAAAGAATGTGGAAGCCCCTCGCCCCGCCTGGAGGGAAGTAATGGATACCTCCGTCCAGTGGGATTAGCGGTTCACCGAGAAAACAAGTAAATGATCATAGGTTTTCGTTTCGCGAGAATTTTCTGGGACTTAACACTACAAGGAAAGTTCTGGGACTTATCACTAAAGAAAGTTCTGAGACTTAACCGGGGAGCGAATGCAGGCAAGACGCTCAGCCAAACCTCCCATTCTTACCGACTAGAGGCGCTCGGCAACCTCGAAGCATTCTTAAAACACTAAAACTCCTCGCTGCACGAAAACCGTGATCAATTTAGCCGAAACTAGACCACTTAGTGTTTGAAGAAAGGTGGTCGATGCAAATGAGCCGGAACGGGTAAACCAAGCCGTTGACATAGTTGGCTCATACGGGCAAATAACACAGCCAACTCGTGCATTTTGGCGTTGAACGCCGGGGTACCAACTGCCCCAAACTCGCCCGAGTCCAGCTGTACAAATTTAGCCGAAATTTGGTCCACCAGTTTGGTGAACTCTTGGTGGGCTTGAGCCACTGTCAACTGACCCACCGGAATTGGATTTGCCATGATAACAGGTGAAATTTCGAAATAAATGAGAGAATGCCAAAACACGTCTGAACAGTCCGAAAAACAAGAGCCAACTGACATCCAGGGGCTGGAAGCGGTGGACTTACGAACCGTAATCAGACCCTGGGAATGGAAATCGAACAAATAGTCGGCAACAGGTGTGTACCGGGCGGCTTTTTGCAAAAGATCAAAGAGAAGCGAAATACCACTGTGATCTACTACAGCTGCAAAGTGCAGGCACCCAGGAATGAGACGGTGAGTGCATGGGAGGCCTTAAGTAACACCAACCTGAATGCACCCCTTTTGCGGAAAATGGTACCATGCACCAAGCAGAGGCCGCTAGGTGCGTGGAAAAGCTCGTTATGAAGCAGTGTACAAAGAGTGACACAGAGGTCATACGATCGACACTTATCCCTTTGAAGTTGCCGATCAAACGAACCGTAATCAAGATTCCCGCCAAAATATCTGGCGCTGGAGAAATTGGATTTTCCCGCGCGCACTGGAAAGGGGCGTGGCTTAGATAAACGGATCAAAGTGGGAGGGGCCTACGAATCCATATAAACTAGCGAAACACGCGCTCGGCATCACTTGTAGCTTTGCTCACGTTGAACCTGCAAGTATCCGAATAAAATGGCAACTCCACAAGAGATGACTTCGCTAGAAGTAGTAAAGTTGATCGAAGCAGAGGCGGACGAAGAGGGGGACATCTTGGAAGAACTTACGAACCAAGACATTAAGGAGATCTACCAGCAGCTGAACCCACAAGACAAAAAGAGGTTTCGGCAATTCAGGAAGTTCCATCGTCAATATTTCGGGGTGTACGGGGAGCACCTGCCCTCCTACCACATGGCACGACAGGTGGTGAGAGATTTAATGCCGGGGCTACCTAGCGCCTCGGCCGATGTTATTGCCGAAAAATGAGCCGAGCTCCTGGCCGAAGACCGTTTGAGGGAATTGTGTAAAAGGCACGGATTCAAATTCCCCGAGAGGGAAATGAGGATGGAGGCACCCCGGGAGGAAGCGGCCGAAGATCCCACCTACCGTTTCCCGAGTGTGCA
>CBDCRB010000003.1:0-4225 GCA_965220765.1 Candidatus Latescibacterota bacterium | reverse complement strand
CTGCAGCAAACCAGGGGCAAACACCACCGTCTCCTGGGGAAACCAACTGAGCCATGCCCCATCCTCCACCTGGCAGACGAGCCGTTGGCCGTGCCCAGGTCCCCTGGGGCTGGAGGCGGGAGCGTCCCACGGTGCCGTAGACTTTCTGCGCCGCCACACTGGTGAGCAGAGCGCGGCTGTGGGGCGCCAACTGGCAGTTGATGTGCAGCACGTCACCCCCCACCAACCCACCTGGGGGTGTGGAGGAGGGACAATTCACAGGCGCCGCCGTGGGCAACAGCACGGGACAGCTTCAAGGGCGCCGTGCAACCCCCTTGGTGAAGCGTCCGTCCACCAGAGCGGTAAAACCGGATGGAGGCGTTCCCTTGCCAGCATTGCCGACCCACGACTATGGGTTCCACTAGAGTGACTTTGAATCCTTGCAGGCTAGCGTGGGGCATCCTGTAGCAGTAATGACAGGATATGGGAATGCCGTTGATTGGTCAACAGAGTTGATGGTAAGTTGAGGGAAGCCTGTTTCCCAGGAATGTCCGAAACTTGCAAAATGACTGCCTCGACAGATGGGTCTCAAGCCACTCTGGATCAAGACTCCATCTGCCAGCAGACCCATGGTGTCGGAAAACAAGATTCATGTGGGACGACACTTAAGGAGACTATGAATCAACTCAACCTTGACAGTAGTACAATAAGTACAGAACTGAAATCCCGGATTGCAGGGATCAGCAGATCCTTTGCGCTTGACCAGATCAACCTGTTCCCGGAGATTCGCTATATGGGTTCCAAGAGACGTCTCCTGCCTTGGATCCACGGCGTTCTGGAAGGCCTGGATTTTGAAACCGCTCTGGATCCGTTTAGCGGCAGTGGAGCGGTCGCATACCTCATGAAGGCAATGGGTCGGCAAACGGTCTCCAGTGACTTTCTCAATCTCTCTGCCACGCTGGGCAAAGCGCTCATCGAGAACAACGCCATGCACCTTGATGGCCCAGCAATACAATGTTTACTGCGCACCCCAGGGAACCCCACCAGTTTCATCGAGGACACATTCAAAGGAGTGTTCTTTAATCCTGAAGATTTACGTTTCCTTGACCGCATGTCATGGAACATACGTCAGATGGAAAACCCCCACCAGCGTGCTTTGGCCATGGCTGTACTGATACGCTCCTGTGCGAAACGTCAACCACGAGGTGTTTTTACAATTTCTGGAAACCTATCCAAGTATGATGATGGTCGTCGTGATCTCCAGCTTTCAATTGAAGAACACTTTTTTGAACAAGTCAGGATATTTAATGAAGCTGTCTTCTCCAATGGTCGCCACAATAGGGCAGAGTGCGTAGACGTATTCAAAGTCAGCGCATCCGACGTTGATCTCGTCTATTTAGATCCTCCTTATGTGCCTCGACATGATGACAACTGTTATGTCAAACGCTATCACTTTCTTGAAGGGCTATCATGCTACTGGCAAGGTCTGGATATCGATTACTCGACAAAGGTCCGGAAGATTCCCAAACGCTTTACCCCGTTTAGCTATCGACGACAAGCTGTCGATGCTTTCGAGCGCCTCTTCGAGATTTTTCAGAGCAGTAAAATTGTTCTATCATACGGCTCAAATGGCTACCCTGACCTTCATCAGCTCACTGAAATCCTGGCAAAAATAAAGAGAGATATTCAGGTTTTCAAGCGTGACCATACCTATCATTTTGGGAATCATTGCAACGTGAAGCGCGCCGCTGTTGAAGAGTATTTGATTGTGGGGCAGTGATGCAAATCGTTACTCAACAGCTTGACGAAATCATGAATAGCCTCTCCTCCCTGGAGGCGGATTGGATGGACGATATCGCCGAAGCAATTGTGGCCCGGCTACAGATCATCCCAGTCAAGCCACAGTACCGTGGTGACGATATTGACGCTTTGATGAGCGTAGAAAATAGATCCGACTTTCACGCTGCGAAGCTTTGTGCTGGCTTGTTTCTTGGTCTGTCAAAAGATAAATTCGAAAGTGAGTTGAAGGAACGCCTTGGCACTGGGGGGACAGGGATTCAGCGCTTTAAGGCCGATCACCAAGCCTTCCTTGCTGTGCTGGAAGACATGGGTCTTTGTGATGCAATGACCGCGACAATTAATAGAAAGCTGGTCTGGAGCGATATTCTCAAGGAACGACTTCGTTTTGGAAGAGGTAGTGCCATTCAAGGACAGCAGAGAGGTAGAGGATTGGAAGATTTTGCAGAGAATATCATCCAGAACATTTTTCATAATTCCTATGAAGTACGTTGTACATTTCAAGGTATTAATGGCTCTGCAAAATGCGACTTTGCGATTCCAGGTAAGGAAAGACCTTGTATCCTGATAGAAGTTAAAGGCTATGGTGCAACTGGCTCAAAGATGAGCGACATTATTGGCGATATTGATGCAATCATCAGAGCAAAACGCCCCGATGCCCGTCTGCTATTGCTGACAGATGGGCTGACTTGGAGATCACGGAAAAACGACTTAAAGAAACTTATTCAACGTCAGAATAACGGATTAATTACTAGAATTTACACAAAAAGAATGGCGGATAAATTCAGGACTGATCTCGTAGACTTAAAAAATGAATATAGGATTTGAGAAGCATGGCACAGAAGATGGACTTGCAGATTTTAGATCAATCAATCGTACCGGCACATCCCCCACGGAGCTCAGCGTTCATGGGAATCTCCATCGCAAGGTCCATACTTCTCACGAAGGCGCAACTCCCGACCAGATTTAGGATGCTCTTGACCCCATGGAGGTACCAGTGCCATGGGCATTCTTGTTGTCTCCACAGCCGTAGGACCCATTGGCCAGGGCCGTGGGGTGGAACAGAGGTAGCCATTTGCTCTCTTGTGCGTGGCCTGGTGGATGGGGGACCATCTCATGACCCTGGCGCCGGAAGGAACAGCAGTCACGGGATGCCCCTATCCTGTAGATGTGTTCAAAGTCGGCACGTCTGGGTCAAACGCTATCACTTTTCTGAAGGTCTATCAGGTTATCCCGGCAAGGGGAGCTGCCCTGCGACCGCTGCGGTTCTCCTGCACCCCTGCGTGGATGGTGACAGCATGGAGAACAGCAGCACCATCCCGCAATGCACACAACAACACTGTTCCGTGGCGATGGTTTCGTGGGTTGGCAGGCCCTCAATGACACCATCATGGGGGGCCAAAGCCAGGGCCACTGCCACTGTGGAAGCTGGGGACTGGAGTTCACGGCCCAGGTGGTGCGCCAGGGGGGCGGCTTTATCAGTTGTCGTTCGCCCGAGTTGACGCCCCCCCTGGATCTGCGCCCCTTCTCTGCACTAGCTCGCGTGATGAGTGGGATGGACCGCCGCTACAAGCTGGCGGTGGCCTGTAATGATCCGGTGAGCCGCGCCAGCGCCCTGATTCCCGGTGGACTGCGGTGGGTGAGTGAGTTTGACACAACTGCCAATGGCGCCAGTGCGGTGGTGGTGCCGTTCACGGCGCTGCGGCCGGTGGTCCGCGCCAAGCCGGTGGCCATGCCCATCCGCTTTGATGCGCAGCGGGTGAGCCGCCTCCAACTGCTCCATTCCCGCTTCAATGACAGTGGTGGGGAGAATCCGGGCTTTCAGGCTGGTCCCTTGCGCTTCCACCCTGCACGCCATTGAGGCGGTCAAGTCAGATCCAGATCAGTGACCGCCCCACGACTGCTGCTGCTCACCAGGCGGGCGTATTTGCCCAGAACACCCCGACCGGAAACGGGGTCCAGGGGGACTCCACCGCGCCCGACGTTGAGCCAGTTCCGTATCGGACACGTTCAACTGCAATAGCCGTTGGGGAGCATCAATGGTGATGGTGTCCCCCGCTTCCACCAGCGCGATGGCGCCGCCCACGGCCGCTTCCGGAGCCACGTGACCCACCACCATCCCGAAGGTGCCCCCGCTAAACCGTCCGTCCGTGATGAGCCCCCACCTTGTCGCCGAGGCCAGCACCGATGATGGCGGAGGTGGGCGCCAGCATTTCCCGCATTCCAGGGCCACCCTTGGGACCCTCATGGCGGATCACCACCACGTCTCCAGCCTGGATTGCACCACTGAGAATGGCTTCCAGACATTCCTCTTCGCTGTCATAGACCTTGGCAGGGCCAGTGATCACGGGATGCTTGACACCGCTGATCTTGGCCACACCGCCTTCCTCAGCCAGATTGCCCCGCAACACGGTCAGGTGGCCGGTTGAGTAGAGGGGGGCTGGATGGC
>CBDCRB010000002.1:0-5784 GCA_965220765.1 Candidatus Latescibacterota bacterium | reverse complement strand
CTTGCGCATAAACACCTTGGCAGGCGCCTCCAAATTGTCCCAGTCCAGGGACATGTGAGGTCCGATGTGGTTACACCAGCGTATGATCTCATGTATGCCTGAACACCACTATTTCCACTACAATTTCCTTGGTGCTTCTTCCAAGCTCCCTTTGCCGTATGATGTATCTTTGAGTAGATCAGGTTTTGCCATGATCCTGTAATATTTCCCTCCATTCCATACGTATCACTTGCCGAGATCATGTCTTAAATAATGAACTGGTTTCAGGACTATAGAGGAGAGTTCTACATGAAATTCATATTATATAATGCGCAGTGTTACGTAATATCATGAGAGGACTTGTCATGGGCCGCTTTCAGCCATTTCACAATGGACACATGGGCCTCATAAGAGAGGCACTTCAAGAGTGTGATGATATCATAGTGGCAGTCACTGGATCACAGTTCAACTATATTCGCATGGATCCGTTTACCGCTGGCGAACGAATAGAGATGATTCGAGCCTCGTTATTGGAGTCTGATATAGACCCTCACAGATATATGGTACTGGGTGTGGAGAACCAGCCCAACGTATACACGTGGCTTTCATATCTGAAAGCCGCACTACCTCCATTTGATGTAGTGTATAGTGGAAACGAGTATGTTGCCATGCTTCTGGCAGATTCGGGTATATCGGTGGTGGAACCACAGATGATATCGCGCCAAACACTGAACGCCACCTCTATACGAAACATGATGGTACAGAATAATGCTTGGCGGGATTTGGTACCAACTGCAGTCTGCCGCGTAATAGATTCTATAAATGGTATAGAGCGCTTAAAGACAATTTTAAAGTCGGATACGGACCCCACAACTCACTGATGGCCCACAGAGCATGCCCGGTCTGCCCATGCGGATCTAGAAAGTTCACAAGAGTAAAGTCCGACAAAGTCAGTGTATGTTGTGTAGTATGTGGTCGGATACTGAAGATCTAACTACGCGAGAGGTGTATATGTACAATCTTCCATTCTCTGTTAATCCTTACAAGCACAAATGTGGCACGACCATCTACTGATATGTGCTCACCGGTATAATTTTTGTTATCCACCAGCATGCCGGTCTGTTGCAGCTCAAGTGCTACGACGGCTGAATCTCCAAATATACTGACCTTGGGATTTATCATCTTGTAATTATAATCTGATATACTGACAAAGCGTAGCTCTTCTAACATGAGTGTCGTTTTAAAGTCCTTCATGTCCAGTGGGGGTACGTCGCTGAAGCTACTAAAGCGTGCATCATCCAATTGTAAATTGTATAATGTGGCAGTATCCTTTGTCCTTCCCACCTCAAAGAATGCTTCTATGACATCCAGAATTCTATTGGTATCTGTGTTTGACATGACTACTGTAGTGGTATGGGTGGTATAACATATACCTGTTGGGAATTATATACCTGAGTAGATAATACATTGACCTAGGGAATATCGGCCGCCACTCCACGCTGCGACTTTACCACGTAGCGGTCCCGCAGCTTGACGCTTATCCAGTCTATCACCAGCACGGTGGCCAGTACCACCAGCATGAAAAAGACAGCCTTTCCGTACTGAAGATACTTGGTATATGTGATTATGTAGAATCCTATCCCACCGGCCCCCACCAGTCCCAATATGCTGGTCTGTCTCACGTTATAGTCGAACATGTACAGCAGGTGTCCCAACAGATGGGAGGCAGACTCGGGTATCACCACGAACCGTATCATCTGCAGCCGGGAGAGCCCTATGGAGCTGGCCGAGTCCATAGGATCGGCATCCACAGCCTCTACGGATTCGTACTGCAGCTTGGCCACAAATCCCAGCGTGTACATGGTAATTGCCAGTATGCCGGCGAACGGACCCGGACCCACCATTATGATAAACAGCAGCGCCCACATTATGGACGGGAGCGTACGCGCCATGGCCAGCAGGCCCCGCATGGGAACGTACACCCACCGGCTGGCCAGGTTGCGCGAAGCCAGGAGACTCATGGGCAGGGCCAGCGCATACCCCACCATAGTCCCGATAAATGCCATTTGGATGGTCTCCAGCATGGCCCACACTGCGTTGTATGCCATGTTATCGGTGACCGTGGTAAGCTCCACCATGACCTCTTCTACCAGCTGCCACAACCGGGGCAGCCCCTCTGCGAACTCCACCGGGCTGGCCTCTATGTGCCAAGAGGCGGCAATCACCAGGGCAACGACCACCCCGATCATCAGGTTACTTTTGGGAGTCATCGTACATCTCTAGTATCTCTTGGGTGGTCAGGTTGCCCGACTGAAAGTCCAGTATGTGGACATGGTCATGGTCGATGCCCATCTCCATTATTTTGCGCCCCTCCTGCATGACGGCCACCCGGTCGGCGTACTCCAGCGCCAGACCCATATCGTGGTGTATCATTATCGCAGTCAGGCCCGTATCCCTCTGCATGACGGCCACCAAGTCCATTATATCCCTGGAGGTGACGCTGTCCAGCTCCGAGACTATCTCGTCGGCCAGCAGAATGCGCGGATTCTGCATGAATGCCCGCGCGATGGCCACGCGCCTCTTCTCACCGCCGCTGAGCATGTACGCCTTGCGACTCTCCTTGCCGGACAGCCCCACCATCTCCAGTATGCGGCGCGCCTCGGCCATATCCTCCTCCGAATACCTCTTGAGGAGTGACTGTAGTGTACCCATCCTGGGCAAGGCTCCAATCATCACATTATCCAGTACGGAGGAGTTGCGGACCAGTCCTAGACTCTGTGGTATGTACCCTATACGGGCCATTGCACTCTGAAATTTTCTGTTGTGCTGGTCCGGCCTATGGCTGTCAACCGTGATGGTTCCACGGTTGGGCATCATCAGGCCGTTCATGATCTTGAGCAGAGTGGATTTGCCGGATCCGGATTTACCCACTATCGCATAGTTGGAGCCGGCCGACACCTTCATGTTTATCTCCCGGATGGTCGTACTGCGAGCATCATAGGATGCCCAGACATCCTCCATGCAGATTATACAATTATCTGGCTCCGCCTTGCTGATGTCGTGTGTTTCCGACTGTATGCTGGCATGATACGACAACCTACCATTTTGACATTGTAGTGGTTTATAACAATCTTACGGCTTATAACAGATAAGTAAAACGTGATCTGTACGAATCACAGACGCGTACCATTCTCTCTATGGATGTATTTGTGCGACCCGTATGCCTGCCCATGGCGGCACGGTATGCCAAAACCGCCGGCCGGCCAACGGGACGTCTCATCCGGTATGGCCCGTGCCACATATTGCAGACGGCGGTACTATCTGTTCGTCTAGGTGATGGCAGATTTCTCACTGGTACCAATCCAGCAGTATGGCGCCTTGGGGAATCTGCCATTATGATTCTCTTTCGGCTATTACATTTGGTTAAAATGAAATTTATGGTATACACTCAGGTCCACCCATAAGGGGCAGATTTGAATAGAAAGATTTAAAGCTGGTATCAAATTTGGATGATTTAATGGGAGATTCTGCACTACTCAGAAAGGAATTAAGAAAAATATACCAGAAAATCGATCTTTTAGAAAAAGAGAATACGGAACTCAGGGCTCAAGTAATTCAATTGAAAGAGGAAAAGGCATCAATGATTGACCGATACGAATCTGAGATTGAATATTTGGTGCGACGCCTCAACTATTATGAAAATGAAAACGCGCCTTCATCTACAGGGTCAATGTATAATGCCGAGAGAAAAAAGTTCCAGAAAGAGGAAGCCCTTCTGGATTCTGAGAGTGCCGATGACAACGCCGATGACAACGCCGCAAACAAAAACGATACTTCCACCAAGAACGATCCTAATGTGGACCTGAATAGTCGCAAAGCGGGTCCGCCACAGGGCCACAAGGGCATCTCGCATCATAACCGTTCTGAATATACTAAACGATACGACATACACCGGTGCGCCAACTGTGGCAACGAACACGTGATAATATTGCGACCGGTTGTACGACAAATGTATGATTTTGATGGAGACAGAATAAGTATAGTGGCTGGTACGATTGTAGTGGGACGGTGTAAATGCGACAGATGCGGACACGTTACAGAAGCCGACAGTCCCCTTATTGCCGGTACGGCACTCGGTCCCAAGGCTCGCGGTTTTGTAGTGGAATACTTTGGTACACGTGCAACTGATGAGACAATGTCTGTCTATTTTAGAGACATGTATGATTTTGAGATATCACCAAATACCATATGGAACGCGCGCAAAGCCATTGCAACACTGACACTGGAAAAAACATACCAAAACATACTGAAATACATCATATTGGCATTGTACGTCCATTTAGACGAGACAGTACTAAAGATATACGGTAAGAGGGGGTATGCCTGGATGGCATCAATACCTGATGCCACATATGTACTGGTGGCCGCAAGTAGGGCCGGTGCAATACCCGAAATACACTTTAGCGCACTTTTGGATAAACCCGTAATAGTGGACGGATACGCAGGATACAACAGTTTCCGCATTGTTCAGCGGTGCTGGGTGCACATACTACGTATGGCCGAGAAAGCCGCCATAAAAGCAAAGAGGGGAAGCGTTCCGTACATACAGTACCGGCGGCTCCTGTGCATGTATAGACGCATCAAATACATGGATACGGCCCCTCCCGAATACTGCCTGTCTCTGCAACGACAGCTGTGCAGTATCGCAGATGGATACGGGGGCCATCCAATGGCCGCCACCATACACAACGCGTCACCGAACCTGTTTACGTTCCTGCGGTACAAAGGAATGCCTCCTAACAATAACCCCGTTGAGTTGGATATACGTGACACCATAGTGTTGCAGCGCAACGTGCGCCACAAATTAATGACTAGCACGGGCATGCACGTATTTTCAATTTTGGTGAGCTATACGCGCACCTGCCAGAAGCGCGGCATTGTACCATGGAAAGGCATAGTGGAATTGTCCAAGAATCCAGACTGGAACATATTTGAAGAATCCGCCGCTATGTCAGGTAATGTAACGATAGCCGCCTAGTACAAGACTGTTTCAGATGTGTGGATAACTGGCATACCTGTGGGTACAGAAAGGGATGGACCTGAGTGTATACAATTTATGATCTCAAACATTTAATATATGATCGACTGGATTTGATCTGTTATCTGTTTGTAGAATAAGACAGTAAGCTCTTACACAACACTATATAAACACACAAAGAACGTTCTGTCAATGAAACAAATTATTCTAGCGTTGGCGGTTATGGCCAGTCTGGCCATAGTGCCTGCCACGCAAGCAGTTGAAGCTCAATCAATGTCAGACGATGTAGGGTCGAAGATCCCTCAATATGTGAAGTTTCTGGCAGAAGGCTGGGTGGGTGGCTCGATCTCCGACGATGAATTCATAGTCGCGCTGCAGGATCTTATTGCAGCAGATGTCATACCCCTCGAATCCCGCATAACAGGTACCGACTCGCTGACCATCGGATTTATTCCGGTAAAGCCGGTAGATTTCGGTGGCTTTGAACCCGCTGCAGAGGCATTTGCAGAGTTCTTGGAGAGCCAGCTGGGAGTTGATGTAGAGACAAACATACCCTCCAGCTACGAGCCCATAATAGAGAGCCTAAGGTTCGGTCATATAGATGCGGCCATAATGGATACCGGCCCCGCCTGCTTGGCTATTTCACAGTCTGGCGCCGAGGTTCTGATGGCCGAGGTCGACAGCGGTAGGATATACTATCAGGCTACAGTCTGGGTAAGCGCCGACAACGATGATGATATAGACTCCATAGGCTATGTCTTGGACAA
>CBDCRB010000001.1:0-18002 GCA_965220765.1 Candidatus Latescibacterota bacterium | reverse complement strand
GCCAAGGGAAGGCGCAGTGGCGTGGGAAATTGCTGCTGTCCTTTTTCATGGCAGCCACAATATATTTCGAAATTTTTGAACAAAATGTTGTATTTGTGCATGCCAAATGCGTCACCAAGCTGGCACGGGGAAGGCGCTGCCTATGGCCGGACCGGGACATCGCCGTGCCCGGACATCATATCCCTTGGCCAGACCGAAACACCAAACTCGCTGGACCTCCCTGCCTATGGCCGGACCGAGACTTCAACTTCGCCGGACCTCCCTGCCTATGGCCGGACCAAAACATCAAATTCGCCGGGCCTCGCTGCCTATGGCCGGACCGATACATCAAATTCGCCGGACCTCCCTGCCTATGGCCGGACCGTGAGACAAACTTACGTGCGCCCCGCCGGACCTCCCTGCCTATGGCCGGACCGGCCACCCGCTTTGGAACTTACAAAGTTACTGAATGGCGGGAAGGGGTGCAGCCGCAGAAAACATGGATACAGAAAAGAATCTGGAAGCCGCGCTCTTCTCGCTTTTCCTCTCCCACTAGCATTGTATGCCAGGGTCTTGTCCAAACCGGGTTAGCTTTGCATCCCATGTCTAGGAACAGATGGAGTTTGGAAATTTCTTCGCTGAAGATGTTTCGCCTGCAGTGTGGGCTTTTCTTAACTCAAGATGTTTCACCTGCAGTTTGGGGATGGCACCTTCTTAACGCAAGATGTTTCGCTTGCAGTTTTGGGATGGCGCCTTCTTGTTTGCCATTCGAACATTGCAATATTAATTTCAGCTGCCATTCTAATATTGCACTGTGGTCCGCAATACTTTAGCATGGGGCGCTAGCGCAATGCACTTTGACGAAGAGATGGGGTTCAAATTTTTGGGCCCTGGAAGTACAGTTTTTTCACCCTCAAATAAAAGGCCCCCCACAGTACACGTTTCGATTCGATTGTCTTTCTGGCTGGCGATCGCCACACGGCTGAATTGGGCTGGGCGGCGTTGGGTTCGCACCTTGAAACGAACATTTGGCATTTCGCAGAGGTGTTTGCCACTTGCTGAACCTGTTTCCGTTTACCATGTTCAAGCTAAGCCAGGGGCCGGTCCAATTTTTGGGACTTTTTTTGGCCGCTGAGCAGAAGAATTCTTTTTGAAACGGCCCAGATTTTGGAACCATTTTGGTTCTTTTTTTTGGGCCGGGAACACGACCAGGGAACGACTTTTTGCCATTGGATCGATTACCTTGCAGCGCAAGTTTGGCCAAAAAAAATGCATTTTGTGGCTGAGCGCAGATGAAACAAGTCTTAGCAGTCAGAGTGGGCGCTAAGAAGGCTGTGGGGCACATTGTCTCGAAGAAGTGGGGACCTACTGTGGGGGGCCTTGGATCTGAGGCACGTTTTCAAGTCAAAAAAAGTGCTTGTTTTTGGTGCCATGGAAGATATCGCGAATGATGAGATTTTAGCCAGAGCTAAAGCCCATCCATCCTGCTTCCATCCATCCAATTCATTTTGATGAGTTTTCTTTCTCATCGTCGTATGGTCAAATGTCGAGAAAGCATAATTTTTGTAGATGTATTTTGCCTTGAACATGACTTGGACGCGTTGTGAAGTTTCCTGAGATCTGGATTTTGAACCGTTTGAAAAGGAGTGGCGGGCAGCCAGTGGCATTGGGGGTTGTCGGTGTTTGGCTTGGACGTTATTTTTTGGCATCGGTTTTGATACAGTAATTCATCTGTGCTATAAGCACGCGGTGTTCATGTACCAAAATCGGGCATTTGGACATTGAAACACGAGCAGCAGAACCACATTGATCATTTATGTGTTTTTGGTGAACTTGGCTCCTCTGCTTTTTTTGTAGATGTTTGTTGCCTGGAACATGACTTGGACGCATTGTGAAAGTTATTGGGATCTGGATTTTCAACCTTCTGAAAGCAGTGGCGGGCAGCCAGTGGCATTGGAGGGGTTCGGTGTTTGGCCTCCAGTTTTGGGATGGGACCTTGCTAACGCAAGAATTTTCATCTGCAGTTTTGGGATGGTACTTTATCTCGGGATTTTTCACCTGCAGTTTTGGGATGGCGCCTTCTGAACTGAATACTTTCCACCCACAGGTTTTTCAGCTGCAGTTTTGCGATGGCGCCTTTTGAACTGAATATTTTTCACCCGCAGATTTTTTACCTGCAGTTTTGGGATGGCACCTTCTAAAGTCATGAGTTTTCATTCGCAGTTTTTTCACCTGCAGTTTTCGGATGGGACCTTGCTAGCGCAAGGTTTTTCGCCATTCAAGATATTTCCCCTGCAGTTTTAGGGTGGTGCCTTCTTGGCTGAATATTTTTCGCCCACAATTTTTCACCTGCAGTTTTGGGATGGGACCTTGCTAATGGAAGATTTGGCCTGGGGACCTCTAGAATGCCAATGCGTGGCAAGCTCAGGTGCAGTTTTCGGTGCACTTTGATTTTGTCCTGAATTTTTGTTGTTTGGAATAAATTTGCTATTCTCTCACAGCGGGATTCCAGGACTAACCTTCCCCGGGTGCAGTTTTGCATGCGGAACTGTCCTGCAAATCCTGCGTCTTCATTCGGGCCAGTGTGGAAATTGCCAAGGGAAGGCGCGCAGTGGCGTGGGAAATTGCTGCGGGTACTGCCCAACACTGTTGGTTTCGCCCGCTTGGTGAAGTTGTCTTTTTTCATGGCAGCCACAATATACTTCGAAATTTTTGAACAAAATGTTGTATTTGTGCATGCCAAATGCGTCACCAAGCTGGCACAGGGAAGGCGCTGCCTATGGCCGGACCGGGACATCGCCATGCCCGGACATCATGTCCCTTGGCCAGACCGAAACACCAAACTCGCTGGACCTCCCTGCCTATGGCCGGACCGAGACTTCAACTTCGCCGGACCTCCTTGCCTATGGTCGGACAAAAACATCAAATTCGCCGGACCTCGCTGCCTATGGCCGGACCGATACATCAAATTCGCCGGACCTCCCTGCCTATGGCCGGACCGTGAGACAAACTTACGTGCGCCCCGCCGGACCTCCCTGCCTATGGCCGGACCGGCCACCCGCTTTGGAACTTACAAAGTTACTGAATGGCGGGAAGGGGTGCAGCCGCAGAAAACATGGATACAGAAAAGAATCTGGAAGCCGCGCTCTTCTCGCTTTTCCTCTCCCACTAGCATTGTATGCCAGGGTCTTGTCCAAACCGGGTTAGCTTTGCATCCCATGTCTAGGAACAGATGGAGTTTGGAAATTTCTTCGCTGAAGATGTTTCGCCTGCAGTGTGGGCTTTTCTTAACTCAAGATGTTTCACCTGCAGTTTGGGGATGGCACCTTCTTAACGCAAGATGTTTCGCTTGCAGTTTTGGGATGGCGCCTTCTTGTTTGCCATTCGAACATTGCAATATTAATTTCAGCTGCCATTCTAATATTGCACTGTGGTCCGCAATACTTTAGCATGGGGCGCTAGCGCAATGCACTTTGACGAAGAGATGGGGTTCAAATTTTTGGGCCCTGGAAGTACAGTTTTTTCACCCTCAAATAAAAGGCCCCCCACAGTACACGTTTCGATTCGATTGTCTTTCTGGCTGGCGATCGCCACACGGCTGAATTGGGCTGGGCGGCGTTGGGTTCGCACCTTGAAACGAACATTTGGCATTTCGCAGAGGTGTTTGCCACTTGCTGAACCTGTTTCCGTTTACCATGTTCAAGCTAAGCCAGGGGCCGGTCCAATTTTTGGGACTTTTTTTGGCCGCTGAGCAGAAGAATTCTTTTTGAAACGGCCCAGATTTTGGAACCATTTTGGTTCTTTTTTTTGGGCCGGGAACACGACCAGGGAACGACTTTTTGCCATTGGATCGATTACCTTGCAGCGCAAGTTTGGCCAAAAAAAATGCATTTTGTGGCTGAGCGCAGATGAAACAAGTCTTAGCAGTCAGAGTGGGCGCTAAGAAGGCTGTGGGGCACATTGTCTCGAAGAAGTGGGGACCTACTGTGGGGGGCCTTGGATCTGAGGCACGTTTTCAAGTCAAAAAAAGTGCTTGTTTTTGGTGCCATGGAAGATATCGCGAATGATGAGATTTTAGCCAGAGCTAAAGCCCATCCATCCTGCTTCCATCCATCCAATTCATTTTGATGAGTTTTCTTTCTCATCGTCGTATGGTCAAATGTCGAGAAAGCATAATTTTTGTAGATGTATTTTGCCTTGAACATGACTTGGACGCGTTGTGAAGTTTCCTGAGATCTGGATTTTGAACCGTTTGAAAAGGAGTGGCGGGCAGCCAGTGGCATTGGGGGTTGTCGGTGTTTGGCTTGGACGTTATTTTTTGGCATCGGTTTTGATACAGTAATTCATCTGTGCTATAAGCACGCGGTGTTCATGTACCAAAATCGGGCATTTGGACATTGAAACACGAGCAGCAGAACCACATTGATCATTTATGTGTTTTTGGTGAACTTGGCTCCTCTGCTTTTTTTGTAGATGTTTGTTGCCTGGAACATGACTTGGACGCATTGTGAAAGTTATTGGGATCTGGATTTTCAACCTTCTGAAAGCAGTGGCGGGCAGCCAGTGGCATTGGAGGGGTTCGGTGTTTGGCCTCCAGTTTTGGGATGGGACCTTGCTAACGCAAGAATTTTCATCTGCAGTTTTGGGATGGTACTTTATCTCGGGATTTTTCACCTGCAGTTTTGGGATGGCGCCTTCTGAACTGAATACTTTCCACCCACAGGTTTTTCAGCTGCAGTTTTGCGATGGCGCCTTTTGAACTGAATATTTTTCACCCGCAGATTTTTTACCTGCAGTTTTGGGATGGCACCTTCTAAAGTCATGAGTTTTCATTCGCAGTTTTTTCACCTGCAGTTTTCGGATGGGACCTTGCTAGCGCAAGGTTTTTCGCCATTCAAGATATTTCCCCTGCAGTTTTAGGGTGGTGCCTTCTTGGCTGAATATTTTTCGCCCACAATTTTTTCACCTGCAGTTTTGGGATGGGACCTTGCTAATGGAAGATTTGGCCTGGGGACCTCTAGAATGCCAATGCGTGGCAAGCTCAGGTGCAGTTTTCGGTGCACTTTGATTTTGTCCTGAATTTTTGTTGTTTGGAATAAATTTGCTATTCTCTCACAGCGGGATTCCAGGACTAACCTTCCCCGGGTGCAGTTTTGCATGCGGAACTGTCCTGCAAATCCTGCGTCTTCATTCGGGCCAGTGTGGAAATTGCCAAGGGAAGGCGCGCAGTGGCGTGGGAAATTGCTGCGGGTACTGCCCAACACTGTTGGTTTCGCCCGCTTGGTGAAGTTGTCTTTTTTCATGGCAGCCACAATATACTTCGAAATTTTTGAACAAAATGTTGTATTTGTGCATGCCAAATGCGTCACCAAGCTGGCACAGGGAAGGCGCTGCCTATGGCCGGACCGGGACATCGCCATGCCCGGACATCATGTCCCTTGGCCAGACCGAAACACCAAACTCGCTGGACCTCCCTGCCTATGGCCGGACCGAGACTTCAACTTCGCCGGACCTCCTTGCCTATGGTCGGACAAAAACATCAAATTCGCCGGACCTCGCTGCCTATGGCCGGACCGATACATCAAATTCGCCGGACCTCCCTGCCTATGGCCGGACCGTGAGACAAACTTACGTGCGCCCCGCCGGACCTCCCTGCCTATGGCCGGACCGGCCACCCGCTTTGGAACTTACAAAGTTACTGAATGGCGGGAAGGGGTGCAGCCGCAGAAAACATGGATACAGAAAAGAATCTGGAAGCCGCGCTCTTCTCGCTTTTCCTCTCCCACTAGCATTGTATGCCAGGGTCTTGTCCAAACCGGGTTAGCTTTGCATCCCATGTCTAGGAACAGATGGAGTTTGGAAATTTCTTCGCTGAAGATGTTTCGCCTGCAGTGTGGGCTTTTCTTAACTCAAGATGTTTCACCTGCAGTTTGGGGATGGCACCTTCTTAACGCAAGATGTTTCGCTTGCAGTTTTGGGATGGCGCCTTCTTGTTTGCCATTCGAACATTGCAATATTAATTTCAGCTGCCATTCTAATATTGCACTGTGGTCCGCAATACTTTAGCATGGGGCGCTAGCGCAATGCACTTTGACGAAGAGATGGGGTTCAAATTTTTGGGCCCTGGAAGTACAGTTTTTTCACCCTCAAATAAAAGGCCCCCCACAGTACACGTTTCGATTCGATTGTCTTTCTGGCTGGCGATCGCCACACGGCTGAATTGGGCTGGGCGGCGTTGGGTTCGCACCTTGAAACGAACATTTGGCATTTCGCAGAGGTGTTTGCCACTTGCTGAACCTGTTTCCGTTTACCATGTTCAAGCTAAGCCAGGGGCCGGTCCAATTTTTGGGACTTTTTTTGGCCGCTGAGCAGAAGAATTCTTTTTGAAACGGCCCAGATTTTGGAACCATTTTGGTTCTTTTTTTTGGGCCGGGAACACGACCAGGGAACGACTTTTTGCCATTGGATCGATTACCTTGCAGCGCAAGTTTGGCCAAAAAAAATGCATTTTGTGGCTGAGCGCAGATGAAACAAGTCTTAGCAGTCAGAGTGGGCGCTAAGAAGGCTGTGGGGCACATTGTCTCGAAGAAGTGGGGACCTACTGTGGGGGGCCTTGGATCTGAGGCACGTTTTCAAGTCAAAAAAAGTGCTTGTTTTTGGTGCCATGGAAGATATCGCGAATGATGAGATTTTAGCCAGAGCTAAAGCCCATCCATCCTGCTTCCATCCATCCAATTCATTTTGATGAGTTTTCTTTCTCATCGTCGTATGGTCAAATGTCGAGAAAGCATAATTTTTGTAGATGTATTTTGCCTTGAACATGACTTGGACGCGTTGTGAAGTTTCCTGAGATCTGGATTTTGAACCGTTTGAAAAGGAGTGGCGGGCAGCCAGTGGCATTGGGGGTTGTCGGTGTTTGGCTTGGACGTTATTTTTTGGCATCGGTTTTGATACAGTAATTCATCTGTGCTATAAGCACGCGGTGTTCATGTACCAAAATCGGGCATTTGGACATTGAAACACGAGCAGCAGAACCACATTGATCATTTATGTGTTTTTGGTGAACTTGGCTCCTCTGCTTTTTTTGTAGATGTTTGTTGCCTGGAACATGACTTGGACGCATTGTGAAAGTTATTGGGATCTGGATTTTCAACCTTCTGAAAGCAGTGGCGGGCAGCCAGTGGCATTGGAGGGGTTCGGTGTTTGGCCTCCAGTTTTGGGATGGGACCTTGCTAACGCAAGAATTTTCATCTGCAGTTTTGGGATGGTACTTTATCTCGGGATTTTTCACCTGCAGTTTTGGGATGGCGCCTTCTGAACTGAATACTTTCCACCCACAGGTTTTTCAGCTGCAGTTTTGCGATGGCGCCTTTTGAACTGAATATTTTTCACCCGCAGATTTTTTACCTGCAGTTTTGGGATGGCACCTTCTAAAGTCATGAGTTTTCATTCGCAGTTTTTTCACCTGCAGTTTTCGGATGGGACCTTGCTAGCGCAAGGTTTTTCGCCATTCAAGATATTTCCCCTGCAGTTTTAGGGTGGTGCCTTCTTGGCTGAATATTTTTCGCCCACAATTTTTTCACCTGCAGTTTTGGGATGGGACCTTGCTAATGGAAGATTTGGCCTGGGGACCTCTAGAATGCCAATGCGTGGCAAGCTCAGGTGCAGTTTTCGGTGCACTTTGATTTTGTCCTGAATTTTTGTTGTTTGGAATAAATTTGCTATTCTCTCACAGCGGGATTCCAGGACTAACCTTCCCCGGGTGCAGTTTTGCATGCGGAACTGTCCTGCAAATCCTGCGTCTTCATTCGGGCCAGTGTGGAAATTGCCAAGGGAAGGCGCGCAGTGGCGTGGGAAATTGCTGCGGGTACTGCCCAACACTGTTGGTTTCGCCCGCTTGGTGAAGTTGTCTTTTTTCATGGCAGCCACAATATACTTCGAAATTTTTGAACAAAATGTTGTATTTGTGCATGCCAAATGCGTCACCAAGCTGGCACAGGGAAGGCGCTGCCTATGGCCGGACCGGGACATCGCCATGCCCGGACATCATGTCCCTTGGCCAGACCGAAACACCAAACTCGCTGGACCTCCCTGCCTATGGCCGGACCGAGACTTCAACTTCGCCGGACCTCCTTGCCTATGGTCGGACAAAAACATCAAATTCGCCGGACCTCGCTGCCTATGGCCGGACCGATACATCAAATTCGCCGGACCTCCCTGCCTATGGCCGGACCGTGAGACAAACTTACGTGCGCCCCGCCGGACCTCCCTGCCTATGGCCGGACCGGCCACCCGCTTTGGAACTTACAAAGTTACTGAATGGCGGGAAGGGGTGCAGCCGCAGAAAACATGGATACAGAAAAGAATCTGGAAGCCGCGCTCTTCTCGCTTTTCCTCTCCCACTAGCATTGTATGCCAGGGTCTTGTCCAAACCGGGTTAGCTTTGCATCCCATGTCTAGGAACAGATGGAGTTTGGAAATTTCTTCGCTGAAGATGTTTCGCCTGCAGTGTGGGCTTTTCTTAACTCAAGATGTTTCACCTGCAGTTTGGGGATGGCACCTTCTTAACGCAAGATGTTTCGCTTGCAGTTTTGGGATGGCGCCTTCTTGTTTGCCATTCGAACATTGCAATATTAATTTCAGCTGCCATTCTAATATTGCACTGTGGTCCGCAATACTTTAGCATGGGGCGCTAGCGCAATGCACTTTGACGAAGAGATGGGGTTCAAATTTTTGGGCCCTGGAAGTACAGTTTTTTCACCCTCAAATAAAAGGCCCCCCACAGTACACGTTTCGATTCGATTGTCTTTCTGGCTGGCGATCGCCACACGGCTGAATTGGGCTGGGCGGCGTTGGGTTCGCACCTTGAAACGAACATTTGGCATTTCGCAGAGGTGTTTGCCACTTGCTGAACCTGTTTCCGTTTACCATGTTCAAGCTAAGCCAGGGGCCGGTCCAATTTTTGGGACTTTTTTTGGCCGCTGAGCAGAAGAATTCTTTTTGAAACGGCCCAGATTTTGGAACCATTTTGGTTCTTTTTTTTGGGCCGGGAACACGACCAGGGAACGACTTTTTGCCATTGGATCGATTACCTTGCAGCGCAAGTTTGGCCAAAAAAAATGCATTTTGTGGCTGAGCGCAGATGAAACAAGTCTTAGCAGTCAGAGTGGGCGCTAAGAAGGCTGTGGGGCACATTGTCTCGAAGAAGTGGGGACCTACTGTGGGGGGCCTTGGATCTGAGGCACGTTTTCAAGTCAAAAAAAGTGCTTGTTTTTGGTGCCATGGAAGATATCGCGAATGATGAGATTTTAGCCAGAGCTAAAGCCCATCCATCCTGCTTCCATCCATCCAATTCATTTTGATGAGTTTTCTTTCTCATCGTCGTATGGTCAAATGTCGAGAAAGCATAATTTTTGTAGATGTATTTTGCCTTGAACATGACTTGGACGCGTTGTGAAGTTTCCTGAGATCTGGATTTTGAACCGTTTGAAAAGGAGTGGCGGGCAGCCAGTGGCATTGGGGGTTGTCGGTGTTTGGCTTGGACGTTATTTTTTGGCATCGGTTTTGATACAGTAATTCATCTGTGCTATAAGCACGCGGTGTTCATGTACCAAAATCGGGCATTTGGACATTGAAACACGAGCAGCAGAACCACATTGATCATTTATGTGTTTTTGGTGAACTTGGCTCCTCTGCTTTTTTTGTAGATGTTTGTTGCCTGGAACATGACTTGGACGCATTGTGAAAGTTATTGGGATCTGGATTTTCAACCTTCTGAAAGCAGTGGCGGGCAGCCAGTGGCATTGGAGGGGTTCGGTGTTTGGCCTCCAGTTTTGGGATGGGACCTTGCTAACGCAAGAATTTTCATCTGCAGTTTTGGGATGGTACTTTATCTCGGGATTTTTCACCTGCAGTTTTGGGATGGCGCCTTCTGAACTGAATACTTTCCACCCACAGGTTTTTCAGCTGCAGTTTTGCGATGGCGCCTTTTGAACTGAATATTTTTCACCCGCAGATTTTTTACCTGCAGTTTTGGGATGGCACCTTCTAAAGTCATGAGTTTTCATTCGCAGTTTTTTCACCTGCAGTTTTCGGATGGGACCTTGCTAGCGCAAGGTTTTTCGCCATTCAAGATATTTCCCCTGCAGTTTTAGGGTGGTGCCTTCTTGGCTGAATATTTTTCGCCCACAATTTTTTCACCTGCAGTTTTGGGATGGGACCTTGCTAATGGAAGATTTGGCCTGGGGACCTCTAGAATGCCAATGCGTGGCAAGCTCAGGTGCAGTTTTCGGTGCACTTTGATTTTGTCCTGAATTTTTGTTGTTTGGAATAAATTTGCTATTCTCTCACAGCGGGATTCCAGGACTAACCTTCCCCGGGTGCAGTTTTGCATGCGGAACTGTCCTGCAAATCCTGCGTCTTCATTCGGGCCAGTGTGGAAATTGCCAAGGGAAGGCGCGCAGTGGCGTGGGAAATTGCTGCGGGTACTGCCCAACACTGTTGGTTTCGCCCGCTTGGTGAAGTTGTCTTTTTTCATGGCAGCCACAATATATTTCGAAATTTTTGAACAAAATGTTGTATTTGTGCATGCCAAATGCGTCACCAAGCTGGCACAGGGAAGGCGCTGCCTATGGCCGGACCGGGACATCGCCATGCCCGGACATCATGTCCCTTGGCCAGACCGAAACACCAAACTCGCTGGACCTCCCTGCCTATGGCCGGACCGAGACTTCAACTTCGCCGGACCTCCTTGCCTATGGTCGGACAAAAACATCAAATTCGCCGGACCTCGCTGCCTATGGCCGGACCGATACATCAAATTCGCCGGACCTCCCTGCCTATGGCCGGACCGTGAGACAAACTTACGTGCGCCCCGCCGGACCTCCCTGCCTATGGCCGGACCGGCCACCCGCTTTGGAACTTACAAAGTTACTGAATGGCGGGAAGGGGTGCAGCCGCAGAAAACATGGATACAGAAAAGAATCTGGAAGCCGCGCTCTTCTCGCTTTTCCTCTCCCACTAGCATTGTATGCCAGGGTCTTGTCCAAACCGGGTTAGCTTTGCATCCCATGTCTAGGAACAGATGGAGTTTGGAGATTTCTTCGCTGAAGATGTTTCGCCTGCAGTGTGGGCTTTTCTTAACTCAAGATGTTTCACCTGCAGTTTGGGGATGGCGCCTTCTTAACGCAAGATGTTTCGCTTGCAGTTTTGGGATGGCGCCTTCTTGTTTGCCATTCGAACATTGCAATATTAATTTCAGCTGCCATTCTAATATTGCACTGTGGTCCGCAATACTTTAGCATGGGGCGCTAGCGCAATGCACTTTGACGAAGAGATGGGGTTCAAATTTTTGGGCCCTGGAAGTACAGTTTTTTCACCTTCAAATAAAAGGCCCCCCACAGTACACGTTTCGATTCGATTGTCTTTCTGGCTGGCGATCGCCGCACGGCTGAATTGGGCTGGGCGGCGTTGGGTTCGCACCTTGAAACGAACATTTGGCATTTCGCAGAGGTGTTTGCCACTTGCTGAACTTGTTTCCGTTTACCATCTTCAAGCTAAGCCAGGGGCCGGTCCAATTTTTGGGACTTTTTTTGGCCGCTGAGCAGAAGAATTCTTTTTGAAACGGCCCAGATTTTGGAACCATTTTGGTTCTTTTTTTTGGGCCGAGAACACGACCAGGGAACGACTTTTTGCCATTGGATCGATTACCTTGCAGCGCAAGTTTGGCCAAAAAAAATGCATTTTGTGGCTGAGCGCAGATGAAACAAGTCTTAGCAGTCAGAGTGGGCGCTAAGAAGGCTGTGGGGCACATTGTCTCGAAGAAGTGGGGACCTACTGTGGGGGGCCTTGGATCTGAGGCACGTTTTCAAGTCAAAAAAAGTGCTTGTTTTTGGTGCCATGGAAGATATCGCGAATGATGAGATTTTAGCCAGAGCTAAAGCCCATCCATCCTGCTTCCATCCATCCAATTCATTTTGATGAGTTTTCTTTCTCATCGTCGTATGGTCAAATATCGAGAAAGCATAATTTTTGTCGATGTATTTTGCCTTGAACATGACTTGGACGCGTTGTGAAGTTTCCTGAGATCTGGATTTTGAACCGTTTGAAAAGAAGTGGCGGGCAGCCAGTGGCATTGGGGGTTGTCGGTGTTTGGCTTGGACGTTATTTTTTGGCATCGGTTTTGATACAGTAGTAATTCATCTGTGCTATAAGCACGCGGTGTTCATGTACCAAAATCGGGCATTTGGACATTGAAACATGAGCAGCAGAACCACATTGATCATTTATGTGTTTTTGGTGAACTTGGCTCCTCTGCTTTTTTTGTAGATGTTTGTTGCCTGGAACATGACTTGGACGCATTGTGAAATTTATTGGGATCTGGATTTTCAACCTTCTGAAAGCAGTGGCGGGCAGCCAGTGGCATTGGAGGGGTTCGGTGTTTGGCCTCCAGTTTTGGGATGGGACCTTGCTAACGCAAGAATTTTCATCTGCAGTTTTGGGATGGTACTTTATCTCGGGATTTTTCACCTGCAGTTTTGGGATGGCGCCTTCTGAACTGAATACTTTTCACCCATAGGTTTTTCAGCTGCAGTTTTGCGATGGCGCCTTTTGAACTGAATATTTTTCACCCGCAGATTTTTTACCTGCAGTTTTGGGATGGCACCTTCTAAAGTCATGAGTTTTCATTCGCAGTTTTTTCACCTGCAGTTTTCGGATGGGACCTTGCTAGCGCAAGGTTTTTCGCCATTCAAGATATTTCCCCTGCAGTTTTAGGGTGGTGCCTTCTTGGCTGAATATTTTTCGCCCACAATTTTTCACCTGCAGTTTTGGGATGGGACCTTGCTAATGCAAGATTTGGCCTGGGGACCTCTAGAATGCCAATGCGTGGCAAGCTCAGGTGCAGTTTTCGGTGCACTTTGATTTTGTCCTGAATTTTTGTTGTTTGGTATTTTTTTGCTATTCTCTCACAGCGGGATTCCAGGACTAACCTTCCCCGGGTGCAGTTTTGCATGCGGAACTGTCCTGCAAATCCTGCGTCTTCATTCGGGCCAGTGTGGAAATTGCCAAGGGAAGGCGCAGTGGCGTGGGAAATTGCTGCTGTCCTTTTTCATGGCAGCCACAATATATTTCGAAATTTTTGAACAAAATGTTGTATTTGTGCATGCCAAATGCGTCACCAAGCTGGCACGGGGAAGGCGCTGCCTATGGCCGGACCGGGACATCGCCATGCCCGGACATCATATCCCTTGGCCAGACCGAAACACCAAACTCGCTGGACCTCCCTGCCTATGGCCGGACCGAGACTTCAACTTCGCCGGACCTCCCTGCCTATGGCCGGACCAAAACATCAAATTCGCCGGGCCTCGCTGCCTATGGCCGGACCGATACATCAAATTCGCCGGACCTCCCTGCCTATGGCCGGACCGTGAGACAAACTTACGTGCGCCCCGCCGGACCTCCCTGCCTATGGCCGGACCGGCCACCCGCTTTGGAACTTACAAAGTTACTGAATGGCGGGAAGGGGTGCAGCCGCAGAAAACATGGATACAGAAAAGAATCTGGAAGCCGCGCTCTTCTCGCTTTTCCTCTCCCACTAGCATTGTATGCCAGGGTCTTGTCCAAACCGGGTTAGCTTTGCATCCCATGTCTAGGAACAGATGGAGTTTGGAGATTTCTTCGCTGAAGATGTTTCGCCTGCAGTGTGGGCTTTTCTTAACTCAAGATGTTTCACCTGCAGTTTGGGGATGGCGCCTTCTTAACGCAAGATGTTTCGCTTGCAGTTTTGGGATGGCGCCTTCTTGTTTGCCATTCGAACATTGCAATATTAATTTCAGCTGCCATTCTAATATTGCACTGTGGTCCGCAATACTTTAGCATGGGGCGCTAGCGCAATGCACTTTGACGAAGAGATGGGGTTCAAATTTTTGGGCCCTGGAAGTACAGTTTTTTCACCTTCAAATAAAAGGCCCCCCACAGTACACGTTTCGATTCGATTGTCTTTCTGGCTGGCGATCGCCGCACGGCTGAATTGGGCTGGGCGGCGTTGGGTTCGCACCTTGAAACGAACATTTGGCATTTCGCAGAGGTGTTTGCCACTTGCTGAACTTGTTTCCGTTTACCATCTTCAAGCTAAGCCAGGGGCCGGTCCAATTTTTGGGACTTTTTTTGGCCGCTGAGCAGAAGAATTCTTTTTGAAACGGCCCAGATTTTGGAACCATTTTGGTTCTTTTTTTTGGGCCGAGAACACGACCAGGGAACGACTTTTTGCCATTGGATCGATTACCTTGCAGCGCAAGTTTGGCCAAAAAAAATGCATTTTGTGGCTGAGCGCAGATGAAACAAGTCTTAGCAGTCAGAGTGGGCGCTAAGAAGGCTGTGGGGCACATTGTCTCGAAGAAGTGGGGACCTACTGTGGGGGGCCTTGGATCTGAGGCACGTTTTCAAGTCAAAAAAAGTGCTTGTTTTTGGTGCCATGGAAGATATCGCGAATGATGAGATTTTAGCCAGAGCTAAAGCCCATCCATCCTGCTTCCATCCATCCAATTCATTTTGATGAGTTTTCTTTCTCATCGTCGTATGGTCAAATATCGAGAAAGCATAATTTTTGTCGATGTATTTTGCCTTGAACATGACTTGGACGCGTTGTGAAGTTTCCTGAGATCTGGATTTTGAACCGTTTGAAAAGAAGTGGCGGGCAGCCAGTGGCATTGGGGGTTGTCGGTGTTTGGCTTGGACGTTATTTTTTGGCATCGGTTTTGATACAGTAGTAATTCATCTGTGCTATAAGCACGCGGTGTTCATGTACCAAAATCGGGCATTTGGACATTGAAACATGAGCAGCAGAACCACATTGATCATTTATGTGTTTTTGGTGAACTTGGCTCCTCTGCTTTTTTTGTAGATGTTTGTTGCCTGGAACATGACTTGGACGCATTGTGAAATTTATTGGGATCTGGATTTTCAACCTTCTGAAAGCAGTGGCGGGCAGCCAGTGGCATTGGAGGGGTTCGGTGTTTGGCCTCCAGTTTTGGGATGGGACCTTGCTAACGCAAGAATTTTCATCTGCAGTTTTGGGATGGTACTTTATCTCGGGATTTTTCACCTGCAGTTTTGGGATGGCGCCTTCTGAACTGAATACTTTTCACCCATAGGTTTTTCAGCTGCAGTTTTGCGATGGCGCCTTTTGAACTGAATATTTTTCACCCGCAGATTTTTTACCTGCAGTTTTGGGATGGCACCTTCTAAAGTCATGAGTTTTCATTCGCAGTTTTTTCACCTGCAGTTTTCGGATGGGACCTTGCTAGCGCAAGGTTTTTCGCCATTCAAGATATTTCCCCTGCAGTTTTAGGGTGGTGCCTTCTTGGCTGAATATTTTTCGCCCACAATTTTTCACCTGCAGTTTTGGGATGGGACCTTGCTAATGCAAGATTTGGCCTGGGGACCTCTAGAATGCCAATGCGTGGCAAGCTCAGGTGCAGTTTTCGGTGCACTTTGATTTTGTCCTGAATTTTTGTTGTTTGGTATTTTTTTGCTATTCTCTCACAGCGGGATTCCAGGACTAACCTTCCCCGGGTGCAGTTTTGCATGCGGAACTGTCCTGCAAATCCTGCGTCTTCATTCGGGCCAGTGTGGAAATTGCCAAGGGAAGGCGCAGTGGCGTGGGAAATTGCTGCTGTCCTTTTTCATGGCAGCCACAATATATTTCGAAATTTTTGAACAAAATGTTGTATTTGTGCATGCCAAATGCGTCACCAAGCTGGCACGGGGAAGGCGCTGCCTATGGCCGGACCGGGACATCGCCATGCCCGGACATCATATCCCTTGGCCAGACCGAAACACCAAACTCGCTGGACCTCCCTGCCTATGGCCGGACCGAGACTTCAACTTCGCCGGACCTCCCTGCCTATGGCCGGACCAAAACATCAAATTCGCCGGGCCTCGCTGCCTATGGCCGGACCGATACATCAAATTCGCCGGACCTCCCTGCCTATGGCCGGACCGTGAGACAAACTTACGTGCGCCCCGCCGGACCTCCCTGCCTATGGCCGGACCGGCCACCCGCTTTGGAACTTACAAAGTTACTGAATGGCGGGAAGGGGTGCAGCCGCAGAAAACATGGATACAGAAAAGAATCTGGAAGCCGCGCTCTTCTCGCTTTTCCTCTCCCACTAGCATTGTATGCCAGGGTCTTGTCCAAACCGGGTTAGCTTTGCATCCCATGTCTAGGAACAGATGGAGTTTGGAGATTTCTTCGCTGAAGATGTTTCGCCTGCAGTGTGGGCTTTTCTTAACTCAAGATGTTTCACCTGCAGTTTGGGGATGGCGCCTTCTTAACGCAAGATGTTTCGCTTGCAGTTTTGGGATGGCGCCTTCTTGTTTGCCATTCGAACATTGCAATATTAATTTCAGCTGCCATTCTAATATTGCACTGTGGTCCGCAATACTTTAGCATGGGGCGCTAGCGCAATGCACTTTGACGAAGAGATGGGGTTCAAATTTTTGGGCCCTGGAAGTACAGTTTTTTCACCTTCAAATAAAAGGCCCCCCACAGTACACGTTTCGATTCGATTGTCTTTCTGGCTGGCGATCGCCGCACGGCTGAATTGGGCTGGGCGGCGTTGGGTTCGCACCTTGAAACGAACATTTGGCATTTCGCAGAGGTGTTTGCCACTTGCTGAACTTGTTTCCGTTTACCATCTTCAAGCTAAGCCAGGGGCCGGTCCAATTTTTGGGACTTTTTTTGGCCGCTGAGCAGAAGAATTCTTTTTGAAACGGCCCAGATTTTGGAACCATTTTGGTTCTTTTTTTTGGGCCGAGAACACGACCAGGGAACGACTTTTTGCCATTGGATCGATTACCTTGCAGCGCAAGTTTGGCCAAAAAAAATGCATTTTGTGGCTGAGCGCAGATGAAACAAGTCTTAGCAGTCAGAGTGGGCGCTAAGAAGGCTGTGGGGCACATTGTCTCGAAGAAGTGGGGACCTACTGTGGGGGGCCTTGGATCTGAGGCACGTTTTCAAGTCAAAAAAAGTGCTTGTTTTTGGTGCCATGGAAGATATCGCGAATGATGAGATTTTAGCCAGAGCTAAAGCCCATCCATCCTGCTTCCATCCATCCAATTCATTTTGATGAGTTTTCTTTCTCATCGTCGTATGGTCAAATATCGAGAAAGCATAATTTTTGTCGATGTATTTTGCCTTGAACATGACTTGGACGCGTTGTGAAGTTTCCTGAGATCTGGATTTTGAACCGTTTGAAAAGAAGTGGCGGGCAGCCAGTGGCATTGGGGGTTGTCGGTGTTTGGCTTGGACGTTATTTTTTGGCATCGGTTTTGATACAGTAGTAATTCATCTGTGCTATAAGCACGCGGTGTTCATGTACCAAAATCGGGCATTTGGACATTGAAACATGAGCAGCAGAACCACATTGATCATTTATGTGTTTTTGGTGAACTTGGCTCCTCTGCTTTTTTTGTAGATGTTTGTTGCCTGGAACATGACTTGGACGCATTGTGAAATTTATTGGGATCTGGATTTTCAACCTTCTGAAAGCAGTGGCGGGCAGCCAGTGGCATTGGAGGGGTTCGGTGTTTGGCCTCCAGTTTTGGGATGGGACCTTGCTAACGCAAGAATTTTCATCTGCAGTTTTGGGATGGTACTTTATCTCGGGATTTTTCACCTGCAGTTTTGGGATGGCGCCTTCTGAACTGAATACTTTTCACCCATAGGTTTTTCAGCTGCAGTTTTGCGATGGCGCCTTTTGAACTGAATATTCTTCACCAGCAGATTTTTTACGTGCAGTTTTGGGATGGCACCTTCTAAAGTCATGAGTTTTCATTCGCAGTTTTTTCACCTGCAGTTTTCGGATGGGACCTTGCTAGCGCAAGGTTTTTCGCCATTCAAGATATTTCCCCTGCAGTTTTAGGGTGGTGCCTTCTTGGCTGAATATTTTTCGCCCACAATTTTTCACCTGCAGTTTTGGGATGGGACCTTGCTAATGCAAGATTTGGCCTCGGGACCTCTA